>JAUWBW010000019.1 GCA_030609665.1 Methanosarcinaceae archaeon
AGAACAGTTTGATGATTTGGACATAAAATATATATAAAGATGGCTCAATAGGCACAGGATGAAACATCATAAATTACTGGCATGGGTTCAACTGAACCTACCACAGAACGTCTGAACCCCATACTTGCCCGACGGCACGGGTGGTATTCGCTTTATATTTACTTAAAGCCAGCGCCGCGCCTAGGGTGGCTGAATAGTTACTAAAAAGGAGAGATTAACAACAATGGGTAAAATATTAAAAGCTGCTTCTGTACCAATTATGGTATTGGGTTTTTTGCCACTCTGGCTATTTTTAAAAACTTTATCGCTAGGGCCGGATATCGGACCACTTATTGACTTCATTTATGCATCGGCTCTAACGCTCTCTTTCGTCTATTTCGGGTGGCAACTTAGAACGCAATAATTTAAAGGATCTCCTCAGGATTGAGTGGATAACTTCGAGGGGAGAAAAGAAAATACAAATGAGTGAAAGAAATATGGAGCTGAGTAAAGGAATGCGATTAGGCGCGCTGATCGCTAACACTGCAAATTCGAACAATAATCACGGCATTTATCTGAATGATTCCAGCAACAACAACACAATAAGTGATAATCACCTGACCGATAATGAAGTAGGCATCGTAGCAAATTACTCTGAAAACCAGATATATGACAACTACATCAACGATAGGAGTGCCCCTCAGGTACCATTTATTGCTCCTGTACTAACAGTGATTATACTGGGAATGGCATCTATCTTCCTGAAAAGAAAATGATAATGAGGTCTGTTACACCAGAAATCCAGTATCCGCACTTGGATCGGGATTATCAGCGAATCTATGATTTGTTCTGCCCGCATACGTATTTACTGGGACTGCCAGAGGAAAAGAAGTGCCATTCAGGGATTTTGGTATCGCACCACGAATTGAAACGATGTACATGCTGCAATAAATGCAGAAGAAGCGACTGTAACTGGACTAACCTTTGAATTGAATACGGGAAGACACTGATCTGGTAGATCATACTTCGGCGATAACTGCAAATCGATTCGTAGTTTAAGTAAATCTTAATAGAAAGTAAGTGCTTAACAGAAACTGAACTAAAAATAAAAGTCAGATATCAAAAAAAATGAAGGTGGAAGTAACATGAACAATAGAACAAGATGGATAACCGTATTCCTGCTCGCAGGACTCGTGGTTTCGGCCGGGCTCGCCTCGGCCGAATTCTGGGGATTGGATGCAACGAAGATACAGCAGAAGAAAGTGATCACCGTGTCCGGACACGGTACTGTTGACACGCATCCTGATGAGGCTGTGCTCAGGCTCGCGGTACTGACACAGGCAGAGGATGCGAAGAACGCAAGCGATGAGAATGTGGAAAAGATGGACGCAGTGCTTGCTGCACTCTACGGGATCGGGATATCAGAGGATGATGCCGTGACATCTGGTTATCGAGTATGGCCACAGTACAGCTGGAGGGACGATGAGCGACAACTTACTGGCTTCCAGGTGCGCAACTCACTGACCGTAACGGTCATGGATATCGAGAAGATCGGAGACGTGATCGATGCCGCGCTTCAGGCAGGAGCAAACGAGATCAATGACGTGACATTCACGGTGAGCGATGAACGGCAGACCGAACTCAGGGACGAGGCTATAGCAGATGCTGTAAAGAAAGCAAAGGCTGATGCAGTGTCTGCGGCAAAGGCGATGGATGTGCAGATCGTGGGTCCTGTTGAGATCTCAACAACCGGATCGCAGCTTTCGCCGTATAAAATGTACATGGACTACGAGACTGGTTATGGTGAGATGGCGGTCCCTCAGATGGCGATGGCTGCGGGTCCGCAGATCCAGCCAGGAGACGTGACGGTTTCGGCACAGGTGACTGTGGTGTATGAGTTCAGGATGAATGCATAAATGGAGTATAAATTATGGATCTCTCCAACATTGTGTGGGTAATAGTATGCCCAAATAATCGGAGAAATCGAAAATCTTAGACAGGATTTACAGGATCGACAGGATATTGGTTGACATTTTCATCCTGTACATCCTGTAAATCCTCTTCGATAAAATCTGGCAGTGAGATTCCATGTTTGATGGTATGTTCCTGAGTAATGAAGTTAGCCACGCGATGTTAAAGAGAACCTAAATTATGATGAAAAGATGGGAAATTGGTGCAATAATTGGAGCGATATGGGGATTACTAAGCCTTATAACTCTTTCAGGTGGAATTTGGCTTAATCCTTTGATAAAATATACTTTTGGTTTACCAATGACACTTGCATTTCCTATTGCCGATATATGGAATAGCCATATTGTACTTTTTTTGTTAGCGCTTATTATCGGTATCCTAATTGGAGCAGTAATTGGATATGTTTTTGAAGTAGGTATAAGGAAATTAAAATGAATGGTGGGAAAATTGGAGTGGAAAAATAATGGATACTGAAAGATGGAAGCGAATGAATAAATGGAAAATCGGTGCATTGGTTGGCGGAATTTTAGGGTTAACAGTTCCTTATATCCCTATGATGTGGATATGCTATGCAGGTCCTCCTGCAACTTATTGGCCTCCAGATCCGTCTTTGATGGAACCCTCAATGAGATTTTATTTCGTTTGGTCATTGTTAACAATTTTGGGTGCACTAATCGGTGCCTCAATGGGATATTTAATTGATAATACAGGAGATGCCTATGATGAAAAAGAGAACAGCGTATGGACTCGATGCACTGATGATTCTCAGTATTCTGATTCTATCAAACACGGCATCAGCATGCTATAATCCAACAGATTCGTTTGCAACTGAGGTTTTGTTGAACAAACCAGGGGTTTCATACAATCTGTCTGGAATGATCGAATCAGATGGCGTTATCGTCAAAACAAAGGAAGTTCCTGTCGAAAGCGAACATATCGAGGGAGTGCCAGTACCACAGGCGATTATGATCCCAGAGAATAACAGCACAGTGGTGACAGGAACAGTAAGTGCAGTAGAGCCAGTGGAAATGCGAACTGAACTCGATGCGATCATCTATCGCTCGCATTACAACCCAGACGTTGCAGCAATCCTTTCGGAAGATCAGATCTCGATAAATGGGGAGCGGAACGAGGACAGATATCTCTCCGTCAAAATACAGATTCCAACAAAAGACGTGCACAGAAGCATGCCGTATGTCAGAATCGGACTGACAGAAAATGTGAATGCTGCTGCGCTCGATATCGATGCTTCCGCTGATCTGGGCTGGGATGCTGAGGTATCTGGAAGTGGAAGCTGGACCACAGAAGATGGTGAACGTCACACCATGAAGTTGTATTCACTCCAAAAAGGCGATATTCAGATCGATGTCATGCCTGCTGAGAGAACATCATTGGATAAAACCGATGTCCATGTGACCGTGGATAATGCAAAGTCTCTGAGCGAAAGTGCAAAAGGCGAAATAACAGATGTTTTGGTTGCAATCGGATTTTTTGAATCGACAGACATAATCGATGATACGGCAATCGTATCGGATATCAGGGAATGGGATGATCTTGAATCTGCGATCGGTATTGCTGCAGATGATTTCGATTTCGGAACTGCCATGAAAACGGAACTGGAATACCTCAGAGATGATGGTGTGATTATGGGATTAACCGATGGGGATGTCGATGAAATAGCATCTGCCTCTGTACGCGGAACTGCCGGCTTCAATTCAAGGATCGTTTACGAGGATGGTAGTTGGATTACATATCGTGAAACAGATAATCCAGTACAACTGGTGAAACTCGGTAACTGCGGCGGTTTTTCGATCACAGAACTTCCGGGTGGGACCACATCATCAACATCGGTACATGCATCAGATCGCGCATTCACTTACGCGGTACCGGCATTCTCAGCGTTTGCAGCGATTGCAGGACTGATGGCAGTTGCACGAATGAGGAGACACAGGACAAAAGCATACCATGACGGGAGGGTATTGCCTTAAAAGCAGGTCTGTGTTACACCGATCGCCATTCCAAACAGTACCGGGACGAGAGAGCTCCCGAACAGCACAGGTACCAGCATATCTCCCTGCACCCGGGAATGAGAAAATCGACCGGGTGGTCCCTTCCTGTTATGAATTCAAACCTGAATCTACTGACACGAAATTCGAATCAACAACTTCAAAATCCGAAATCTTTTTATATTGTGATGTTAAATATGTCTAACATGAAGTTAGAAATAACTAACTTACTTCATGTGTTATGCACAACAACCACAACGTAACTTGAACACGTACAATAGAAACAACATAAAGAGATGAAAACAAATGAAGAAACAAATAGTAGCAGTTCTGATGATTCTTGCAATCGTGTTGATTGCAGGATGCACCGAACAGATGTCTGCAGAACAGATCGCTGCAAAGATGACAGCGCAGCAGGAGAGCATAGAGGACTTTTCAGCCACAATGGTCATGACATCATCGTTTGGCGGGGAAACCGATACCACGCAGATGAAGATTATGACCAAAATGCCGGACAAAACCCGCTCCGAAATCATTGAGCCAGCCGAACTTGCAGGCACATTAACGGTTAGGAATGGTAACACGATGTGGATGTACGACCCGGCAAAGAATCAGGTAACGAAGATGACACTTCCGGAGGATGAGGCCTTTGAAATGGATTATACAAAAATTATCAAGGATCTTATGGATGAGAACGATATATCCTACAAAGGCACCGAGAATCTCGATGGGCGCAGCACGTATGTGATCGAGGCAACGCCCAAAGATGAATCTAAGCGTGAATTCATCTCAAAAATATGCGTGTGGGTCGATCGCGAAAACTGGATGCTACTCGGGACGGAGATGTACGATAAGGACGGTAATCCCATGGTAAAGGTTCAATATAGGGATGTAACGTTCAACACCGGCATTCCGGACAGTGAGTTCATATTCGAGATTCCGGAAGGCGCCGAGGTCGTGGAGTCATCACTTGAAGAGAGGATACCTGAGAAGATGACGCTTGAAGAAGCAAGGGCTAATGTCAGTTTCGATGTGAAAACCCCCTCATATCTGCCTGATGGATACGAATTCAGCCATGCGATGGTACTTGGCGATGAGCAGAAAACTGTATCGTTACAATACACGAACGGACAGGAGCGATTGTACCTCTCAGAATGGGTCAGTGATGATACGGAACAGCCCGAATCGAAGATGGGTGAGCCAGAGTTGGTGAGCATCAACGGTGCTGACGGAGAGTTTACGTCCATGTTCGGCATGAATACGATCAAGTGGAGCGCTGATGACATCAGTTATTCACTGTCTGGCACGCTGGACAAAGATGAGTTGATAAGAGTGGCGGAGTCAATGGTATGACTCATGACTCCGTTTTTTGTTTATGCGAAAAAGGTGATGTGGGATGAAAATTAAAAACAAGAAAGATGCATTGGTTAGAGGGGCACTGGCAGCAGGGATATTGTTGATTCTTGTTGGAATTATTGAATGCATCTATAGTGATAACGGTGTAATCTGTTTTCTTATGAGTGATTTTGTTTGGTTTGGTCTCCTTTCAATAGCTTATGGAATATATGCAGCAAATAAATCGGAGACCGAACTTCTTCCTGATGAGAGGACTAAAACAAATAGTAAAAAAGCGGGATACCATACATTCTGGATAATTTTAGGCTCTGTTGGACTAATGTTTTTGGCAGATGTAAATGGCCTATATAATCTTGAAGTTATAGATGTACTCACTGTAATCATTGTCATTGGTCTATTTTCATATTTTAGTCTGGATTTTTATTACAACAAAATAGGAATACGTCACTTTATAAGATTTATCAAAAAAAACAAGTTTTTTCATTATTGTTTATTTCTATTTGGTCTCTCCTGTCTCGCAGGAGTAATCTTTATAGTTAATCTTCCGTCAATAATTCCAGACAATGTTAATAATGTAGGATTTGTAGACGATTCAAATATATTGAAACCGGATCACAATTTCACAGGATGTGGAGATAATTTCACAGAGTACAGGGATATCAATTCAGCAAAACACGCATTGATGGGTGGCAATATTTTCTTATTTTTTGTGGTTCATGAAGATTATTTGGAAACCGGGGTAGTTACGGTTTATTCCAAAGAAGGCATTTTTTCGGATTTCACTCCAACAACAACCATTGAAGAATTTTTAAGGAAAAATTTACTGATCTACGCAAATGTCAGTGATGAGATTATACTAAAACTTGAGGATCCTGAAATAACCGAAAATGAAATCGATGACCTGCTAAAACGCGCAAATATCACCGACGAGATATCTCAAAGAATCCGACATCCAATGGTAGAAGAAAAAGTGATTGTGAAAAAAGGTGATGTAGAATGAAAATAAGAAAAGATAAAGAGGTTTTAGTTGCCCTTGGTGCCGCTTTATTGATGATAGCCATTGGAGTTGCCAGTTGGGTATTTGACGCGCCAATATTTTTTGACAAGCCTGTGTACATGGCAGTTGCGCTTATATGTTCTGGTATTGTGGTCGCTTTAATTGGTGTGGATTTAGCCAGAAGATCCAAAGAAGAGTTAGTCCGTGATGAAAGATGTATTAAAAATGTACACAAGGCAGGTTTTGTTGCATATTGGATCATGATTGCTATGCTGTTGATTATCCCGATCTTTGGAAAATACAGTTCTTTTCCAATAAATGAATCTCTTCTTGTCATGTGCATTGGTCTGTATTCGTTCATGTTGCTTATGTGGCATTACAACAGGAAAGGTGATGTAGAATGAAAATAAGAACAGATGAAGATGTGAGAAATCGTTTGATGATGAGCATGGGATTAATGGCATTGGGTTCAGCAATCCTGATGCTTGGTTTTGATATAGGGTATGGGTGGATTCTTGCAGGTTTAATCCTGACACTTGGTGCATTGTACAATGCTGCAAAGCCAAAGGAAGATTTTATTGAAGATGAGCGTTCAGTAAGAAACAAAGAAAAAGCAGGTTATCACGCATTTAATACAATGCTTATATTGATAATTACCCTCAATTCGCTTTATTTTTATAAAATATGGATGCCATCACCATCTCAAATATACGCATTGCTATTTTTAGTCGGGATATATGCATGGCTTGCATTCCAATGGATGTACAACAAAAAAAGTGATGTAGAATGAAAATAAGAACAAACAAAAAGATTTTACTCACTTCAGGAATTGGTTTGGGATTGATCTTAGTAGGGGTCCTTGCGTTTCAATTCCAGACATATTCCAAAGCCCTGCATTTTGTTGGATTTAATTTAATTTTCATTGGATTGTTTATGATTATTATGGCGTTGTATGCTGCAACAACAAAAAAACCGAAAACAGAATTTGTAGTTGATGAAAGAATTGCGGGAATTAATGATAAGGCAGGCAATTCTGCATTCGGGATGGTTATGTTATCGGCAACAGTCTTTTTTTGGGCAAATATAATCTGGTCATTCGATATTGAACTTGAAGACTTCTGCCTCGTGATCATATGTGTGGGAATATACTCCTATTTTATATTTAGATGGTATTACAACAAGAGGTGAGAGGCAACATGAAACCGGCAAAGCGGAAAATGAGGGATGGAAGATGAGATTATTATCAGGTATCCGGAGGTAAGAAAAATGCAGGCAGATGATTTTTGGTTTTGGTATTTGTATATTGTACTAATGGGGTTAGTGTATGAAACGATTCGCAGATTGCGAAGGAAGTATAAGCATATAGACGATATCAGATTTGATGAGCGAACAAACCAAATTACAAGACAATCACTGAGTGTATCATGGTTTCTTACATTTATGACCGTGGGGACTTTGGCGTTCACAAGCGTTTTTAGACCGGAACTACTGACCGTCCCTTTGGTCATAACTGTTGTTTTCGGAACAATGCTGGGGAGTTACATAGTTGCGGATTATTACTACAACAAAAAAGGGGACGTGATTCGGTGAAAATAAGAAAAGATAAAGATATTTTGCAATTTTCAGGAACGGGTCTGGGGCTGATATTGCTGGGCATAATAATCCTGTGGATAGTTCCTGATGTTGTTGGAAGAACATGGACATTTCCTTATGTTATTGGAGGATTATTCATTTTTGCTGGAATAATGCTAATAATTATGAGTCTATGTACCGCTACAATGACCAGAGAAGACCTGATTCAGGATGAAAGGTTTGTGAGAATCACTGAAAAGGCAGGTTATCATGCGTTCTGGATTCTCCTTGTGACCATGGTTCTTGTTCAATTAATAGCTATGTTCTGGAGATTAAATCTTAACTACAAGAGTGTTTCACCTGACATCTGCATGGTTGGAATTTTTTCATTTATTATACTTCGATGGTATTATAATCGAAGGGATGATATCGTGTGAAAACCAGAATCAAGGAATTCAGGGCAAGATACAATTTAACTCAGGAAGAACTTGCAAAGAAAGCCGGTGTAAGGAGGGAGACGATAGTATTTCTTGAGAAGGGAAAATACAATCCTTCTCTTAAATTGGCTCATGATGTTGCAAAGGTCCTTAATGCAACCCTTGATGAATTGTATATTTTTGAGGATGATTGATCACTTGTACTATACCTTATCATCATACCATGTACCCTGTGTTACGAATGGTCTTCGCTCAATTAAAACTTTTCTTTCATAGAAACAGACGCGGCGGCGCATCTCTATCAACACGTACAGGCTACCTGCGCGCGGTCTGAACACAGGCAGCGAGACTGGCACGTCCGAGTTGCATCTCGGAAGGATGCAGCGAAGTATCTCCGCTGCGCTTCGGTACTTCCCATATAACTGAACTCGCAGCCCTGCTGCTTATTTTTGCTGCACGCCAGCTTCCCGTATTGTCTCTCACCGCATTTTCTTAATGTTTGTTATAAACTTAACAGTTCGAGAGTTTGCACAGAAACACTATATACTATTATACACTTCACAATTGCTAATCCTTCTGTAATAAAATGGGTAAACACTTAACATCAATTTTGGAAAAAACCATCATAAAGGTGTAGTAACGCAATTTGGAGAGGTACTTTTACATGGAACAAAGTTATGCCGTAGGATGGGGGACGCTTGCATTAATAAATGCAGGAATCGCCCAAAGTAAGAACAAAAAAGGTCTCAATTGGTTTCTCATTTCCTTATTACTTGGACCTATAGCCACATTTATTCTGGTTGTCTTTGAATCCTGAAGAAATTTTGCATGAAATTTCATGAAAATAATATTGAGACTAATTCAGACATGGGTTATTGAATGTGGACAGTGGAAATACAATGTATTAGGAACACCCTGTAATTGAACGAAACTGCTAAGAGGCAGTCTTCCCGACATCAACATCGTACGCTCGTTCAACATATTCAAGCATGCAGTATCCAGGGCGCTTATCAGCATGGATAAGCGTATTGAGGATACGCTATTCGAGATGGCGAAGATCAGAGTTGCCCTGATGAAAAAGGGTGACGGGGAACCGCAGTTTGTGTTTGAGACTATGAGTTTAGATCAGATGAGACTTTTTACTGCACCTGGACTGGAGACGGTTTTGAAAAATTCCTGATTCGTGAGTTTTATTTAAAAATTTCTGGTGGCAACAGAGGCGGAGTGAGAACACCTCTAAAGATGCTCACTTCATCTATCAGCTTGCAACTATAACTATAAACTTCCAACCGTCCCGGGTACATTGAGATAGTAACCATCTGCAATCAGTTCTTTTATGAATGGCGTCTGATTAAAAAGATCAAACGATCCCATCACTCCATAATAAACGATGAAATACTCATCCATATCTCTTCCAAATGGCTTTTTGTAGACCAAAAAATATCCTGATGTTGTTTCACTTTCATATCCAGTGACATTGAATTTTTCTGGTGTGTGTTCTCGTTCTTTGCCGAGTCTTTTGAGATTTTCACTTAGATTCAGTTCCACTGTATAAACTTGTCCCTGTTCTTTCAAATAATGGTACAACTCTTCCTCTGCCCGCGCGAACTTCTTGCTATCATCAAAGTACCATGCTGCTATAAGATACTGGTCATCCGACCCTGTTCGTCTGCAATTCGCATAACCGCAGTACTGCGAGACCGCTGGAAAGCAAGATGGACTTTCATCTATTATTCTATCACCAATCATTTCAAAATGTTCTGCCACACTCCGAACTTCGATCAGGGTTCCGTTCTCCATCCGGGTACCACAACCCGGGACATACCACTCTGGCATGCCTGCTGGAGGGGGTAATCCGGGACCGATTGCAAAAAAAGGAAGTACAATAAACCACACGGACAATCCGCCAGCCATAAGTAATACCAATAACGCAACTATCTTGCTCATTTTGCTATTGAACATTTTTAATCCTCGAATTTGGCGAGAAAAATCTCCCTCCGGTCGAATGAACTCGCACCATACATTTATAAAATATATATAACAAGAAATTCAATGCGGCTTTTATCAGGCGTTTTGTTCATTATTTTCGCCTTTGAAATTTCAGTTTCCTCACCAAACGTAGATGTGATAACCATTGTCGCTGAAAAGTCTTCAATACTGTCCTGTTTCTCTTTCATCTCTTCTCTGCTATCTGCCCGGCAGACAAATCCGTGCAGCCTGAAACCAGAGCTACAACAATAACAGCAAGCAGCAAGATTCCCGTTCTTTTGATCATATATTACCTCCTATGTTATTTTGTTAATAATGTGGTGTGTACAATCCATTTTTTTATCACGTTGATGACTATGAAATGATTTTTTTAAATTGATAGTCAGGCGGCAATTCCTTTTACTTAGCCGCCAAATCTAATTCCTCACCCTCCGTCTGCTTCAACATCCACCGCATAAAAAGATGTCTTTTCCACAATCAGCGTCTTCCTATTCTTCCGCTCCCAGTATAGCACTTCAAAGTATTGTATCCAGACAGGTAAAATAAAACCGGACATAAAAGCGAACACACCTCGCATACTTATCTTAGTCATTACTGCTAACAAGCCAATCGAAAATGTAATAATGACAACCAAACTGATCAAAATTAAGAAATGAATTGCCTTTTGCTTCCAGGTACGTTTTTTTGACATAAACTTTCCAGCAGCAACCTTATTGAGCCTGCGCCATTCATCAACTCCCGTGACAAAGCTCAATAGCAGACCATAAATTATACCCGATGAGAACATGTCCAAATAGTACATTCCATCAATCCTGAAATAAACAACCGCAAGAAGCGTGAGACTTACTGAATACAACAAAATGCGATTGTGGTACTTATTCAACCATCCGTTGATCGTGTGAATTGAACCGCCACCGATATCTGGAGTATTCATCTGCGGTGCATCGAAGCTCATGGTTTCCTTGTACTTTATTGCACTCGCATTCGGACACCAGCCAATCAATTTTCTTATATTATTCTCAATTTTCGCCAGCAATTCAATCACGTCCTTTGTTTTTCCCCATTCCTCTGCCAAAGATACATCAAAAGGCTTCCTAAGAGTAAACCGCTCGCAACCCCGGAAGCTAATATCCAGTTAATCTTTGCATCAATTAAGTAGGTAACAAGTAATGAAGCTATGAATGCGGCTGATGCTATCATAATTCCCTGCTTTATTGTATTCATTTAGCTCCTTGTTGCTCTATCTTTTCAGGAGCAATGCTTTTTAGCATCAAAAAATCATGTTCATTGCGTGGATAGAGACTTATATTCCAACCATTTGATCTGATTACTATGGACTCTGAATAATGGGATATTCTAATAGTACTATGCATGACATAAACCATCAATAATGTAGAGACCACATACATTACACTGATATTAGATATGCATGACAACGACATCAAAAAAAACAGTGCCAATATAATTAAAGTCCGTGTTCTATGTTTTTTTGCATAGTTTTCACCTGATTTAACCTTATCAATACTACTTTTAGAAATTAATTTTTCACCCAGCACCGGGAACTTTATCCGCAACACTCCCCCCTCCACTGATATTTTGGTGCGGTCTAATATGAAAAGTAATGCATAGAGCAAAAGCGATAAGAGTATCAAATATGTATCCGACCTCTGAATACCAAATAACAGTAAGCCAATGGAGCCAAACATAACAGCAAAGATGCGCCAGTCAAACATCTGGACTGGTATGTCCATATATTGATTATTCCTATCATAGGCAGCAGTGTCTGTGCGATAGGTATTTTCCGAAAAGAACACATCATTATGGTCACAAACTACTCTTTCCTGTGGGCACCAGCCCATCATTTTTTTAACACTTTCAAAAGATACCATATCACTGTGCCTCCATATAATGCTTAATAGCAACCTGTATTCGGGATGCGGTCATCTCATCTGTAACAATTGAATGATAAGACGTGATTTCATACCATCTTACGTATCGGTTCTTATTTTCAGCTTGGATGTACAGTTGTGTATCCAGATCGTGATATTTCCTCTTTATCTTATATGTAAAGAATAAATATCCGAGTAGCAAAGGGGAGAGTGTAATAATCACTTTCCATTCCCCGTATACAAATGAATAAACAAGCAACACAGCAAGGATTAGCATCATCATTGCAATCAACACAACTGAAGGTTTAATGAGTTTGTTTGGCGTAACTGATCTAATGTCCTTGTAATCTAGTGTAATATCCTTAAATTCGAAAGATTTTAAGTGTACACCATTTTCATCGATCGAAACGTTTGCATGGAATATTTTGGTTACAATGAAGTAAAATAAGGAATACATTGCCACGAAAATTGGGATCAGGATCGTATAATCTATTTTTTGAGCTAAAAATAAAACCATATTTAGACAAAACACAAAGCAAAGATTGAACAGGGTAGTATTTGCAGAAAACATTACATTGTTGGATTGAACATTTTCAACATTAGATCTGCCGGATGGAATTTGTGAAGTATATTCAAAATCGACAGGCTGCATTGATCTGTATCTCGATTGAGTTACATTCGGACACCACCCCATCATCCTTTTTATGCCCTCCAAAAACATTACCATCTCACTTCACCCCCATATTATGTTCAATGGCAGCCTGTATTCGAGATGCAGTCATCTCGTCTGTTATAATTGAATAATATGGGGTTAATTCATACCACTTTTTATTTTTGTATTCGATATACAATTGTGTATCCAAATCATAGTATTCATTGTCTTGCTTGTGTATCACAAGCAACAACAATGGCAGCAATGGAGCGATTGTTATAATAAACTGCCATTCTTTAGATACAACTAAATAAGCAAGAAATGCAACAGGAATTATTAGAATTATCGCAATAAATGTAGATGAAGTTTTTATGAGTTTATTTGGTGTAACTGATTCAATGTCCTTGTAATTAAGTGTAATATTCTTTAGCCCGATGGACTTTAAGTGTACACTGCTCTTATCGATTGAAACACTTGCCTGAAATGTTTTGACCTCAATGAAGTAAAAGAAGAAATATATCACCACAACGATTGGGATTAAGATTGCATAGTCCAGATTCCTGAATACATTCAAGATTAAACTAAAACCTATTCCAAAGCAAATCGTTAATAAGGAATTATTTGCATAGAACATTACATTATTGGATTGAACATTTTCAACATTTGACCCCTTATGTGGGATTTGTGAAGTATATTCAAAATCGACAGGCTGCATCGATTTGTATCTCGATTGAGTTACATTTGGGCACCACCCCATAAATCTCCGTACTGTTTCTGCAATATTAATTGTCATATCAACGCCCTCAATTTCCCAAACAGTTCCTCTGCCAGTTTCGTGGGGTCGTCCGTTCTTTCAAGTTTGATTTTCATCTCGTCTGCAAAGTCCCACAGCAGTTCGATGCACTGCGTATACCTGCTGCATGTACCGCAGTCCCCTTCGTGCTCGTACCACACCTGCACCCCATGTTTTGCAGATACGAATATGATGGCGTTGGCATTAAACGGTATCGAATGCCCGAACAAGATACCCCGCTCGGCATTCATGCCCTCCATCTCGATCTGGTTTGACTGCGCCATCTCAAGCAGTGTATCTTCAACACGCTTATCCATGCTGATGAGCGCCTTTGATACCGCCTGTCTTGAAATGTTGAACGAGCGTGCTATATTGATATTGGGAAGCCCGTCTCGCCGGAGTTTCCAGAAAGTAAACTGCTTTTCGTCTATTGGCAGGAACATGTGTCAATACATGAATGTTGACTATTTAAGCATGTCGGCTCTGTGAATATTTTTTGCCACGATCCAC
>JAUWBW010000117.1 GCA_030609665.1 Methanosarcinaceae archaeon
ACAGGACGTCCATTAATGGAGCGAACTGTTTTGATCGCAAACACATCCAATATGCCGGTGGCTGCACGTGAAGCGTCTGTTTACACAGGAATTACGATTGCGGAATATTACCGTGATATGGGATACGATGTATCCTTGATGGCAGACTCAACTTCAAGATGGGCAGAATCAATGAGGGAGATCTCATCCAGACTTGAGGAGATGCCTGGTGAAGAAGGTTATCCTGCATATCTTTCAGCAAGATTATCTGAATTTTATGAGCGAGCTGGAGCTGCACATGTACTTTCCGGCAGTGATGGTTCGATCACAGTTATCGGAGCGGTTTCACCGCCTGGTGGTGACTTCTCTGAACCTGTTACCCAGAACACACTTCGTATTGTGAAGGTATTCTGGGCACTGGATGCAAAACTGTCACAGAGGAGACACTTTCCATCCATTAACTGGCTTACCAGTTACAGTTTGTATTCCAAGGGACTTTCAGACTGGTTCTCAGAGAACGTAGCACCTGACTGGGTAGACCTTCGTGATAATGCGATGGATCTTTTGCAGCAGGAATCCGAACTTCAGGAGATCGTACAACTTGTCGGTTCCGATGCACTTCCGGAAGACCAGCAGTTGACACTTGAGATCGCACGTTTGGTGCGTGAATATTTCCTGCAGCAGAATGCATTCCATCCGGTAGACACTTATTGTCCATTTGACAAGCAGTACAAGTTGCTAAAAGCAATTTCCAGGTATGGTGAACTTGCAAATGCGGCACTTGAATCCGGTGTTCCGATGGGCGATATTATAGCTGTTGAATCAAAGGATGAACTTGCAAAGGTTAAGTTCGAAGAGGATTTCGAATCTGCGCTTAATACCGTCATGACCAAGATGGACGAAGAATTTGCGATACTCGGAGGCAAATAAACATGACCAAAGAATACAAGACGATTACGGAAGTTTCAGGACCACTGATCTTTCTCGAAAATACAGAACCCGTTGGATTTGGTGAACTTGTTAATATCAACCTTCCGGACGGGACGACAAAAAGAGGGCAGGTTCTTGATACATCTGCTGAGACTGTTGTGGTTCAGGTATTCGAAGGTACCGGTGGACTCAATGACGAATCCGGTGTGGTGTTCACAGGCGAGACTATCAAGTTGTCTGTGTCAAAGGATATGCTCGGCAGGATTCTTTCAGGTGCAGGTGAACCACTCGATGGCGGACCAAGAATTATTCCTGATGACAGGATCGATGTGAATGGTGCAGCAATGAATCCGTATTCAAGGATGCCACCTGAGGATTTCATCCAGACCGGAATATCAACGATCGATGGTACCAATACCCTTGTGAGGGGGCAGAAACTCCCTATTTTCTCGGGGGCGGGTCTTCCACATAACGAGATCGCACTTCAGATAGCACGCCAGGCAAAGGTGCTGGGTTCTGATGAACCGTTTGCTGTGGTATTTGCTGCAATGGGTATTACCAATGAGGAAGCCCAGTATTTCATGGAGGATTTTGAGAAGACGGGCGCGCTTGAGCGGGCTGTTGTGTTCCTAAACCTTGCGGATGACCCTGCGGTCGAACGTTTGATCACTCCAAGAATGGCACTTACGGCTGCTGAATATCTTGCATATGAGCATGATATGCATGTTCTTGTTATCCTGACTGATATCACTAACTACTGTGAAGCATTGCGCCAGATGGGTGCGGCTCGTGAAGAGGTGCCTGGTAGACGTGGTTATCCGGGATATATGTACACTGATCTTGCTTCATTGTATGAGAGGGCAGGAGTTATCAAAGGCAAGAAGGGTTCAGTTACACAATTCTCTATTCTTACGATGCCTGGTGATGATATTACTCATCCGATCCCTGATCTTTCCGGATATATTACTGAAGGGCAGATCGTGGTTTCAAGGGAACTTCATATGAAAGGTATTTATCCACCGATCAATGTGTTGCCGTCATTGTCCCGTCTTATGAATTCGGGTATTGGTGAGGGTAAAACACGGGAAGATCACAAGGCGGTTTCTGACCAGTTGTATGCATTGTATGCGGAGGGTCGTGACATGAGAGGTCTTGTGGCAATTGTCGGTAAAGATGCATTGTCTGAGAGAGACCAGAAGGTCCTTGAATTCGCTGATCTGTTTGAAGATCGTTTCGTGCGCCAGAGCAGGGATGAAGATCGGCATATTGAAGACGGCACCCTGAGAATTGCATGGGAGATATTGTCAGAACTTCCTGAAGCACAACTTGCCAGGATTGATAATAAGTTCATCGAAAAATATCATCCTGCACACAAAGCCAAAAGCGAGTAGATTTCAGGTTTAAACACGAGTGATGCACAATGGACGTAAATGATGTAAAACCAACACGGTCCGAGCTTATTGAGCTTAAGAAGAAGATCAAGCTTTCTGAGAGTGGTCACAAGCTGCTCAAGATGAAGCGTGATGGTCTGATCCTTGAGTTCTTTGAGATCCTTAATAAGGCTAAGGATGTCCGGTCTGAGTTGGATGCTTCTTTTAAGGAGGCTTCGGAGAGGATCGGCATTGCAAAGTCAGTGGAAGGTATTATTATTGTAAAATCTACTGCGTTCGCATTGAAGGATGCGCCACAGATCGAGGTTGAGAGCCATAATATTATGGGTGTTGTTGTTCCAAAGATCGAATCATCCAGTATACGCAAAGCTATTAACAAGCGTGGATATGGTGTACTTGGAACAAGTTCCTATATCGATGAGGCGGCAGATTCGTATGAGATCCTTGTTGAGAAGATAATCCTTGCAGCCGAGATCGAGACGACCATGAAGAGACTTCTTGATGATATCGAGAAGACCAAAAGGCGTGTCAATGCTCTTGAGTTCAAGGTCATCCCTGAACTCACTGAAGCGATGAATTTTATTCAACTGCGTCTTGAAGAGATGGAGCGTGAGAACACGTTCCGGCTCAAGAGAATCAAAAAAGCATAAGTATAACGCAGAACAATTATTATGCAGCCTGAATCTAATGATCAAACGGATTTAAATCTGGCTGAAAGATTCATACTTCGTATATCCAGACCCGAAAACCTTGCACGCATACTCAGGTGGGCGTGGCTGATCTCACTTGCGATGCTGGTTTTGGGGTATCTTATTATTTATTCTGAGCTTTCGTATTATTTTGAGTGATGTTATCAGTGTGGGATTGCGGCGGCGGTGGATTATTGTAGTGTCATGGCAATTTAATTTTTAGACGTAATGCAGGATTATGCACGTGTTGAGTATCTAAATTGTATATTTGCATTTCTTGTTGAGCAAACCATAAGAAATAAAACCACAGAGTACACAGAGAGCACAGAGAGCACAGAGAATATGGAATTGAACGAAATATCTGAAAAGATTATTGGGGCAGCAATACAGGTACACAGCACCTTGGGGCTTGGATTGCTGGAAAGCGCCTATGAGGCTTGTTTGAAGTATGAGTTGGAAAAACGAGGCCTTAAAGTCTTGTCACAGGTTGGACTTCCTGTGATTTATGACGGAATGAAAATCGATTTGGGATATCGATTGGATATTCTCGTGGAAGATTCTGTAATCGTCGAACTTAAGGCGGTGAACAAAATAACACCTGTTCATGAAGCGCAACTGCTTTCCTACCTTAAACTAAGCGGAAAACGCCTTGGACTGCTAATCAATTTCAATGTGGTGCTCCTTAAGGATGGAATCACACGCAGGATCAATTAAAACATCTCTGTGCCCTCTGTGTCCTCTGTGGTTGAATTATCATGGCTTTATCGGACTGCACCAATGTGTATAAACTAAATTGTTGAGACAGTAGGATGTGAAATGTGGGGGGTTGTTGTTCTTACTGCGGTGCCGGATTTGTTCTTACTGATAGATGCGCAGGTCTGTACGCGCGCGGAAGGGATGCGATTGCGGATTGTGTATAGCTCATTGGCGGTGGTCTGTTGTTGTAATTAAGGGATATTGGGGATTTTATATGTCTATGGGGGCATTTCTTTGGGATGTATAAGCAGCAGACCCCCTCATTTCCTCTTAAACAACAACCAGTTCCTGTTTTTCTTCTGCCCACCGAATCCGGCTTTGATGAGCGCGTACCTGCCCTGCATTTTGTTGCCGGACAGTTCGAACAGTATCTTTTCGTTCTCCCTGAAGTCTTCGACCACAAGCCCACCCCGATCCCATATAGTTACTGTTCCTGCGCCGTAGTGCCCTTGTGGTATCTCGCCCTCGAAGTCTGCGTATTCGAGCGGGTGGTCTTCTGTCTGGATCGCGAGCTGCTTGATGCCGGGTTCTGTTGGCGGTGTTTTTGGGAGCGCGAAGCTTTTGAGGACACCGTCTATCTCAAGCCTGAGGTCGTAGTGGTGGTGTGATGCGTTGTGTTCTTGTAGGACGAATATTTGGGGCATGGGTGGTGGTTAGTTTGGTTATATGGGAACGGGGTGATGTTAAGAGACACGCATTGGTTTTGGGCGGATTTCGGTGATATTTTCGATTAATTGGAGAAACATCAATATGTTTTGGCGTCTTTATAGCGCCTTAAAATGTAGGCTTTCCCCATCTTTCAATCAGTTCAGTATCATACAGTACTTCTGCAAATCGGAACTCATCTTACACCCACCTATTCCAAATTATTTGCCGACAGTATATATAATTCATGAAGTTTGTGTTCCAACACTTCTTTTTCTATGAGTTTTGTCCTGTATTCTGCAATCATAGATTTTGAAAGATTGCGAGATAGTGCATATTCTACAACTTCCTCATCCTTGCTTTTGCAGAGGATAACACCAACGCTTGGATTTTCATGTGGTTTCTTGACATTACGATCAAGAGCTTCAAGATAAAAATTGATCTTACCAAGATATTCGGGTTTGAAATCATCTATCTTTAACTCAAATGCCACAAGACACGACAGCCCCCGATGGAAGAATAATAAATCAATATAATAATCGTTATTACCTACTTGTATTCTGTATTCTTCCCCTACAAAAGTAAAATTCTTACCAAATTCCAGAATGAAATTCTTGAGATTACTCATAATCCCCTTCTGAAGATCTTTTTCGGAGTAATGATGTGGCAAGTTGAGAAAGTCGAGAACATATGTATCTTTGAAGTTAGAGATAATATCTGCATGATTTTGTGTCAGCAGTGATGACACATTTGTATTTGAGAGCATATCTCTCTCATAAAATCCACTGTCTATCTGTCGCCCCAGTTCTCTTGAAGTGTATTTTTCATTGATTGATAGTGCCAGATAGAACTCTTTTTCTTCCATACTGTTAGTTTTTGATAAAATTAACAGATGGTTGGTCCAACTTATTTGTGTCAGCAGTGATGACACATTTTCATTTCCGCAATAGGTTTCATAAAATTGCTTCATTCTGTAGAGCCCCCTGCGGTTAAACCCCTTTACATCATGCTGAGTTCTTTGAAGATAATCCGCAAGTTTGTCCACAACCCCCATTCCCCACTCTGTATTTTCCACCCTTTTACTAATGTGTTCTCCGACCTGCCAATAAAGGTTGATAAGTTCTATATTTACACTTTTTAGTGCATTGTATCTGGCTTTTCTTATAAGTTGAACGATCTCTTGAAAATCAGCTTCATGTTCGTGTACATCTATTTTGTCGCTCAATACAATTTCCCCTGTCTGGCAGATGCTCCTATTTCATCTCATTAAACTCCCCTACAATTTTTATCTCTTCGGAGGTCAGATCTTTGAGTTTGTAGATGAGATAGTTTTCGTCAGTATTTGTAACATAATTGTTTTTTTTATATATATGTCAAAGCCAAGCGGAGTGAAAGTATTAGTCCACCAATTAAAGGGATATGCAGCACTTTTGCACCTGATGCTTGGCCTGAATATTTAAGAAATAATCTTGATGATGCTAGGAAACACGCACATCATTAGAAAAATTTATAAAGTCTGAATCTTTGTTCTAACACCGATTTTCGTCAGCCATTTATGTTCCACCAAAAACATAACACTCTTTTCACCAAAACCTGACAGCCAGTACTGTTTTTCATAAAATGTAACTTTGGGATATGTTCCATCCACGGAACATTAAAATCTTGAAATTTTG
>JAUWBW010000215.1 GCA_030609665.1 Methanosarcinaceae archaeon
GCAAAAGGTTATCATGATCACAATTGGGGGTACTGGGCGTGGAGTGATGATATTGGATGGAACTGGGGACAGGCATCTGAATCAATGACGGGAAGTGACAATGGAAAATACACATTCTCTTTTGGTGACATAACCAACAATAACCATACTAAATCAAAAGGTGCGGTCTTGCATTTATGGGAGAACAAGAAAATGATTGCAGATTTCAAAAACGATGAGATACAAATCCATAATCCACTGTCAAACAATCCATTCCTATTAGTCACTGTATTGAATGCCGCATCTGATGAAGGTACGATCAACATCCTGTTTACCACTGAATATTTCACACCAATCCCAATACCTATTGGAATTGATGAATATGGGGTGATAAAATACCTCGTTATCTGGGAAATAACTGGAACCTATGATGTAAATGGATTCATAAATGGAAAACCTGTGTCTTACACAACAAAAGGATTTTTGGAATATGTAGCATAGCACTTTATGTGCGAATATGGAAAAACGTCTTTTTCTTTTTTTTAATTTTAATTATAATTGTGATTCCAAAGATTTTTGACCAAACTTTCTTAGTATTAGCATCGAATGCCATTTACCCATAACACCCACACAAATAATATAAGACCGTACCAACATAACTACATCAGTTGCATCAAACACAACATATCAACATCAAAGGATGTGAAACAATCAAAATACTCGCTATTTCCGACGCTCACGGGGACTTTTCCAATATAGAACAAATATTAAAACTAAAGCAAACCAGTGACGTTGACTTGGTACTTATTGCAGGAGACATCACAGACTTCGGTCCGGACGAATATGCAAAAAAGTTGTTAAACATGTTTAAAACACCCATAATGGCAATACCCGGAAACTGTGATCCAAAAACCATACTCAAGGTACTGGACAATTCAAAAGCTACAAACCTTCACAACACATCCGAACGCATCGGTAATATCACATTCATCGGTCTTGGAGGCTCGAATCCGACACCATTCGACACACCATTTGAATTGCAGGAAGATGAGATCGAAAGTAATCTTGAAAAGTTGGTCAAAAAAGCAGAAAACACACAGGACAACAGCACGATCGTACTGCTAACCCATGCGCCGCCATTTGGCACCGTTGACGAGATACCAATTGGACATGTCGGAAGTACTGCCATTGAGAATTTCGTTGGCAGGGTTGACCTGATTGTCTGCGGACATATCCACGAAGCAAAGGGCGTAATGAAAGTCGGTAAAACTGTTGTCGTAAATCCGGGAATGGTTTCTGAAGGTAATGGGGCAATAATAACCATAGCCGATGCAGGCAATGGAAACGTACAGGTGGATGCTGAACTGATAAAAGCGTAAGACGTATAATATTAATAAAAAGAGGGTTTGGGGGACAATTACTACGGACTGGATAAACTATATTGGGCTCGATCCTGTATCAATTGATTTTCTCCAGAAATTGGGATTGTCGGTTTTGATAGGGATTTTAATAGGCATCGAGCGAGAGCATCAAAGAGTGAGTAAAAAAATATTCGCTGGTGTCAGGACATTTGCCCTCGCATGTATAATCGGTATGATCGCAACGTTTACATCAAAACTGGCAGGTATTGAGATCCTGATCATCACTGCAGTATTTTTTGCGTTTTTATGTGCTACAATCGCATATACAACAAACATTGTTTATGGACAACCTGGCATAACAAGTCCGATCGCCCTTTTTTGCACATTCCTGCTTGGAATACTGGTAGCAATGGATTATTATCTATTTGCGATTGTCGGTGCAGTCGTACTGACATTCCTGTTGATCGAAAAAAAGCCGCTGCATTCTTTTGCAGAACATCTCTCGGACAAAGAGATACTAAACGCCGTTCAATTTCTTGCAATAGCATTCATACTGTACCCGATCATGCCGGATAAGACGTTTTTTGGAGTTGTGAACCCCAGATTTGCAATTCTGGTCGTTGTACTTGTGTCACTGATAAGTTTTTCCAGTTATGTATCCCTGAAAAAGTTCGGAACACAGTGGGGAATATCCTATTCAGGCCTACTTGGCGGTTTTGTGAATAGCGAAGCAACAACTGGCGCTCTTTCTTCCATGTCAAAAAATCGACCGAACCTGATAGATGCAACTTACACAGGGATATTATTATCCAATACTGCAATGCTGATCAGGAATCTGGCAATTGCCTTAATTGTAGACCCAAGCGGCAGATTTGCACTTTTGATGCTGCCACCGCAATTGATAGTCATACTCGCCTCGTCGTTGATTACCCTTATCAAACGAAAATCATTTGATACCACAGATGAGCCACTCAAGATCAGTTCACCATTTGCACTTGGTCCGGCTTTTAGGTTCGGTGCAGGTTTTACCATAATACTGATAATTGCAACAATTGCAAACGATATCGCAGGTCCGATCGGAATATATGCCATGGCACTTGGCGGATTTGTCAGTAGTGCAGCAGTTACCGTGTCAATGGCAACACTTGCAGTCAATGGCAGCACATCGTTTTCGACTGCAGCACAGGCAGCAGTACTCGCAAGCATAGTGAGCACATCTGCAAAAGTGGTATTAGTGAAGATGTCAGGATCAGATGAACTGTTTGTGCGAGCGAGGAATACGTTTGTGCTACTTGTTCTCATCGGGTTGGTCGCACTTGCCGGATGGAGTTATTACATGCATTTGGGTATATATTGATGCTTTTGTGGAATTGTCGGTTTTGATCTGAGGGGGATTTGGGGATTATGGATTTTCAACTTATCTGGTTTGATTCCATGGGTGCAAAATCATCTTCCACCCTTGTAACAACACCTGATACAAGTATACTCATCGATCCGGGCGCAGCCATCATGCAACCAACCTTTCCATTGCAACCATTTGAAAAGTGGCAATATCTTGAAATGGCAAAAGAAAGTATCAAAAATGCTGCCGCCAAAGCGGAACACGTGGTAATCAGCCATTATCATTACGATCATTTCACAATCGGCGAAGATGCCAGTGTGCTATACAAAAACAAGACCCTCTGGATAAAGGACCCAAATCGCTGGATCAA
>JAUWBW010000047.1 GCA_030609665.1 Methanosarcinaceae archaeon
TAAGGTCAAAGAAAGAACAAAAGAACTTGAAGAGACACAGGGTGCGATCTTAAACATACTCGAAGATTCTACGGAATCGAACCTTAAATTGGAAGCTGCAAATGATAAATTAGAAGAACTTAATCGCGTGAAATCGGATTTCCTTGGCACGACTAGTCATGAATTGAGAACTCCTCTTACGTCCATTATTGGATATAGCAGTCTTCTTTTGCAAAATGATGTGGGCAATGATTTGAGTTCGGAACAAAAAGAGTATGCAGCCGGCATTTCCGAGAATGGGAAACACTTGTTGACACTTATAACTGAAATGCTTGATTTTGCAAAACTGGAATTCGGGGAAATGTTGTTTGATGTTGAGCATTTTTCGGCCAAAGGAGTCATATCGGATGCTGTATCTGCAATAAAACATGCTGCAAATATGAAACATCACGAGATCGTGGTGGATATCGTGCCAGGTGTCAAACAGGTTTGTGCTGATAAGATCAAAACAAAACAGGTGTTATTGAATCTGCTGCATAATGCTGTAAAGTTCACGCCAGATGGTGGTAATATCGTTGTCAAAGCGGAGAACTTTAACGAAATGGTAAAAATAAGTGTCATTGACAATGGGGTTGGCATTAATGAAAATATCGATAAAATATTCGATAAATTCGTGCAAGTGGACCAGTCGATTTCGCGGAAATATGGTGGAACAGGGCTTGGTCTTGCAATAGTGAAACAATTTGTGGAATCAATGGGCGGCGAGGTGTCTGTGGAAAGTGAGTTTGGGGTAGGGAGCACATTAAGCATAACACTGCCAGTGGGGGATACTGGTAGGAAAAATAAGTGATGTACCCGATATTTAGGATGTGTGGCAGAAATCAATTGCAGATGGTATGGTGGGGGTGCAGAGTTGTTAATTGGCATGTGTGCATCCTCTGCGGCCTCCTGCGTTTTTCCGAATCGTCCTGAATATACTAAAAAGTTTATTTTTTCCAGATTTGGAATGCATAGCAAAAAATCAACTGCAGAGGGCGCAGGGAGCGCAGATTTGTTAATTGACCTGTATGCATCCTCTGCCCTGTGTTTTTCCAAATCGGCCGGAAAATAAAAAAAGTCTCTGATTTTTAAGACGATTATTTCAGCAGAGGGGTGTCATATCTCAATGTCCACGGGGCATATTCTTGTGCAGATTCCATATAACTAATGTTTTAACACGTGATCTTATGGTGTTACTTATCCGTTTAATTGGTGTGAACTGCCTGCCAATCTTCCTGTTTTTTCAGATTGTTACACCTTGTAATTGTTGCAAACATTGACAAGTTGGGAAAGCAATCGAAATAATTCAGATGGAGGTTGTATTATTCTTCGTATGTTTCGGTTACTTTCCCCTTGTCAATCATATTGCATTGAACAATTAATGCAAACTAACAATTAATTGATGCAAACTCAAACTATAATTAGTCAGAGAGGCCAGAGGGTATGCACAACACAAGTGAATTATTTACTTGTTTTTTTTTTGGATGGGTTTGTTGCTTGTCTGGGCTCTCTAACTAGTATGTGGGTGAAACGAAATTACTTAATATGAGGACAATGATGCCTCGGATCTCAGATGTTTCGCCCTACAATTGATAATATGTCATACATGTATTTAAGACTATCGCAACTAAGTAACTGTTGCGCAGTATGTGGCATGACGCAGGTGAATGGCAACTGCATGAGGGGTATAACACCGCGTGTTTCCACACAAACACACCCCTCACATTGCCCTCGCGACCTACTTCGCAGACACACTTTTTTTGCAGCAAATGATGCACACACTGCCCTTATAACACTGCTCGTTTCACAGAAAACACTCTCAAAATGGATGGCAAATAATATTATATAGTAGCAATTGCATATATGCAATTAAGAAACAAATACATCTAAATATATGCATTTGTTACTAAACAAATAAAGGAGTGAATGAATATGAAGACAAAAATATTGATTCTTTCAGCACTCATGGTAATATCCATGTTTGCAATGGCAGTTATGCCAGTAAGTGCCAGTCCGGGTGCAACGACCGCAAATGAAGTGAGTTCAACAGATGCTGGCCCAACGGCTACGGCTTCCAGTGCAGTCACCACAGAAGGCGGAAACATTACTAATGTAGATCTGGTAGCAGACTCATACACTGAACGCTGGGCAGGTTTCTATGGTAACGTGACCGGTACTATAAACCTTACTGATGGCACCTATAGCCTCTATAACTGGACATGGACAGTAGCTGATGAAGGTGAAGTGATAGCAAGTACGGCGAGTTCAGGGATAACCTGGGCAAGTCTGGTGAATGGTACAGCAACAGAGGTTGACACTGCATGGAGTTTCTCCAGTAGCTCAGACTCGGCGACAAGTACGTTTGACAGCACTGAATCAGTCACCATCGGAGATCAGACGATGACGGGTACTGATGCAGCAGATACAGGTGCTGCGGACGGATACAAGACAGCAATTGTCAAGGACAATACAACTGTAACTTCCAAAGACGACCTCTTGTTTGTTGCAAATATCATCAACGGCGGGTCTACGTTTAACAGCGAAACCCATGACTTTGAGATGATAGTTCCGACAAACGCTACAATCGGTCAGACAGAACAATATTACTTCTATGTGGAACTGTTCTGAACGAAAATGTAGAATGAATAGTGGGAGTTGAATACTCCCCTTTTTTATTTATGAATTTATTTTATAAGGGTTCACGATCATGAGGACGATCTTGATTATTTTATTATTGGTACTTAGCATCAATGCAGCATCAGCGGAAGTGGTGGATCAGGTTATAATTAATTCTGCCAACTGGCAGGATGTGTATCTCGGGATACTGTATGCTGAATTGAGTGAAGTTCCCTCTAAGTTCATCTTGAGTGAGGAGCACAGTACCAGCATCATACCGCTGCTGAATAATAGTCTGACAAATGTGTATTTGGTAGAATCTGATCGTGTTCCGTATACCATGTATTATAAGAGCAAGCTTGAAGTGAATGGGTACACAGTAACAGTACTCAAGTCAACAGACCTGACGGACACGAACCTCAAACTGGCAGGGATGTCGGAGGTATCCAATTTTATTATCATTGATGGTTCATATGGGTATAATGCAGTATCCGTTGCACCATATGCAATAAAGAGCAGATCATTTGTCCTGTTTGCAGATAAAGATAACATAGACAGGATATATTCATTTTTAAAGACCACAGGCACAGAAAATCTTACCCTGTATGGCCATCTTGACTATGAAGTTAGACAAAAACTTGAAGAATTTACGCCCGATGTGATCAATACCGGAAGCAAGTTTGACGACAATCTTGCAATTGTAGAAAAATACATGCAGATCGAGCCTACCCAACAGGTGTTGCTCACAAACGGGGATTCCATTGAAAGCAGCCTGATGGCAGGAGATGAACCTGTAATATTCATTGGCAAAAATGATGTCCTCCCTCAGGTGATCCGGTACGTGAAAGATAACAATGTTTCAACAGGCGTGCTTGTTGGCAATGAACTGGCAGGTTCTGCCAAAAGGCTCAAAGATGCTACCGGCATGTTCATATTCATCAAATTCGCCCAGGGGAATGCAGGGGCTGGAAACGCGGGTGGAATTGCGGCTTTGGACATTTTTCAAATTCCAAAAAATGAACTTGATCTTGACATCCTGCCGGTGAACTATAACATTGCTTCCAATGACTTAGAAGTGATATATGAAAACAAAGCAGATGTCGATACATATCTTAAATCGAGTATTGCCATATACGCTAACGAAGAACATGTTGCAACGATCGGTGATGATGATGTGGTGTTCGTTGAATCCGGCGGGTCCATTCCAATTGCCTATCCGGTCGACCTGAGTGAATATGTTTCCACATCCCAGAATCTTAGCATGGAAATAACCACACATTTTGGAGAAGCTCCAAAATCACTGGATCACGCTTTTAGAAAAAATATGGATGTTGGTTTGATCGAGGAAGTTGACACATCCGCAATAATGGTCCAGAAAGTTGTGTATAACACTGAAGAACATAAACTCAAGGTATTAATACAAAATATTGGTGATGTGCCGGTATACGTAAAAACAAGGATCGACCTGACAATCTATGGTGAGAAAAAAGTCCTGATCATGGACATGCCGGAACTGATCGATGTAGGCGGGGAGGCAGTTGCCGTTTTTATTACTACATTATCCGACACAAATCTTGAAGAAAATCGAGATGTATTGGTCCACATAAATTATGGGAAACGTGACAATGTCATGATAAAAGTACTCGAGGGCATCTATCCCCTTAGTACTGAAGGAAAAAATGGTCCAGTTGCCGGCGCTATAGTTGCATTAACAATAATGGTATTTGCAATCGGACTCACAAAAAAATATGCACTCTGGGAACTGATAAGAACTGAACGCATGAATAAGAAATGATACATGTATACGAGAAAATCTTCGCTGACGCTCAGATTAACTCGAACTATATAATTCTATAAATTATATACTATGAAAAATAAGTTTTTGTTGGCATAATACCAAGATCCAGTGATTCAACTCCGCATGATGTAAAAGTATGCGTATTAGGAATCACTGGAAATTTGGACGATGCCGCTTGGTTAAATTAACAAATATATGTAGGATGCACTGCTATGCAAAAAAAACATGTTGCTATATTTTCCTGTATGTTCATGATATTGCAATTTGTATTAGTTTACGATAGCAGCGCTCAGGCATCCCCTACGTTGAATAACTCAACAATTGGTATGCCAGTGGTAAATTTATCGTCATCGCAACAAGGATTTAATGAAACTGTAGATGACAACAATTCAATTAATGAAACGGTGCCAATTACCACCAATATACTGCAAATTGACAATAAGACTGCATCGAATAGTTCAATGAAGCGATCTGATGCGGTTTTGTCAAATAACAGAACGAGTGACCAGATCATTGTAGCTTATGATCCTATAAAGAAAAATGTCATCATTAAAAATCAAAACCCAATTTCACCAATTCCCGATAATCTAAATAAAATAAACGTTTCACGTGTCAACATTATCAATGGGAGAAACACCAAACCACTTGGACACATGAAAAATAATGGAATGTCCGGTCAAGTATTACAAATGGTCAAAAACAAGATGGGGGTCAATATTAGTGACAATTGTTCACAGATTGAATTTGAACTTGATGATATTGACCGACTCCTCAGCAATGATACCATAAAAACAGTGTTAGATCAATACAACATCACCCGGGACACATCCAATGTTTCCATTACACAACATAATGTCAGTGATAGTGTAATTGTAAATCTTAACAATAAATTGGACGGTACATGGTATCGACTCACAGCTGTTGTGCCGGAAGATAGGGAAATTGGGGAAATTATTGTGAGATATGACGACGGGTCTACCAGAGTTATAACCGATTGGACAAGAAATGGAACTACTGTATGGTTCTATGATGACCCTGCATCGGTCTATGAGATCACCACATTTAAAAACACAACAAGCGATGCAACAGAGCAAACGATCACGTTTCCGGCAGGCGGAGGTTCGAACGGCACAATTGTGATAGAAGTTCCCCGCAGTGCAAATATTATAGACATGAAATTTGACATAAACACCTCAGATACACTGACACATCTCAGCCTGGATGTAGGCTCTAACGGGGGCATTGAATGGGGGCCCATAAATTTCAGTTCATCAAACGGCACAGTCACATTGGATAATTCAAATGCCGGACTGACAGATGCCTTGAATGCATTGATCCCGCGAGCAGATGTCAATGCAATTGGTGTAAATTATACTTACAATGAGACTTCAAACAACGTAACGATTGAATTGAACTTTTCAGCAGATAGTCAGGGGAGCCTTAAATTATCCAATATTCATATAAATTACACACTATGGAGGAACCTATATGGAAATGTAAGTGGAAGCATTGCACTATCTGATGGCACTTATGACCTGAATGTCTGGCCATGGGTCAGTAACGGGGGGAATGTGTATATGACAGACATTGATTCTACTATAAATTGGTCCGCTCTCAGGGCCATTGGCAAAAAAATAGATGGGAGTGCAGCAACCACAGATTTTTTTGACCTGGATCAGATCTGGTATATGCAGCCCGGTGTGAACATTTCAGATGCATTCAGTTCAGACGGAACATATGCATTAGCCACAGCAACATTTACGATCTATGGGCATACAGTAGAAAATGTCCCCCTCGTCAATAGTACTGACAGGGGTAACCAGGATGCTATCGCCTCTTCTGATTTTATTACTGGAATACTGTGGGATTCGAGCGATGATACGGGGAACAATGAATATGATACTGCAGACAATGAAGATATTGTATTTATCACCTGGATCAATAAAGGCACAACCTCCGCGCTCATCGGTTCTGCACATGATTATGAGTTTATTGTACCGGCGAATTTCGGTTCGTATAAGGGAGTCGATGACAGGATTGTTTATTATGTGGAACTTAAATGAGATTATGGAACTTCACCAGTCTCCGAATGTTAAAACCGGGCTGTCAAATCTTTTGGTATTAGAAGATTTTCAGACAGCATATTCGCGGACCGTAATAACAGCATCTGCGGTCGATTATCATTAAATTCATTATAGTAAAGAACCACATAATGTTAACTAATATCATGCAAATTCCAATGAGTTGCAATATAAAATCACAGAGGTACACGGATGTCACCTAAAATCTGTGTCTAAAAAATAACTGGAAAATAGGATCGTACCAACATGAATATAGAGTATTTTGTGCGTTTAACTGTATGAATCCATGAAGGTAATCAATACATTTTGATTACAGCATCACGATTCCAAATATGACCTTATGGTAACCTGATATGAAAGAAATGGATATTGAACTTGAACTTGTATATGTACCAGATGTGCCGCACCTTGCTTCTATGCGAAATGTGAGTGGGTTGAAATGGAATAATGGCCTTATCGGAATAACGGCTACGGACATTTGGTTACCTACTGATGAGGGATTTGAGATAGTTCCCTTAAAATCCATTGAAGTTGTTGGGCGTGAGATGCCTAAATATATAATCAACCAAATACGTAAAATTACCAAGCACGAAGAAGTATTGGCAATTGATTATAAGAAAAAATCTGTTTTCAGTTCTGCATTCGTATCTTACACCATATTATTTGCAGGCGACTCCAAGAATATTGCGAAATTATCAAATTATCTCATATCTTTAATTGGTTTTAAAGTTGATGCGACTTTTGCAGATCTAAAACCGGATGAGTCACGCCTATTATGTTTAATCGCAGCAGGAATGGATGACTTCAGTATGCTAAGTCCAATATTCGATAATAATAAAGAAAAGTTAAACCATGCATTTGTGGTGCTGAAGAAAAAAGTTTTGGTCGATGACTATGCCTCCACAACCCAACTTGGTTTTGAATATGTGGAACAGATAAAAGGCAAAGAAGGTGGGGTCATTGGTGGTAACGAAAAGGAATTTGAGGACGATGATTCAGAGGAATCTGCCTTTGTTACCAATACAGACCCAACAAAAAAAATGAACAAATACCTCTGGGAATATAAGGAATCATCAATTGACGGACTTGTTGCCACAAGTGAATTATTGCAATGCATCCCAATTGACGATGTTGACGGAGTGGAAATTGAAGATGTGAAATTGGGGACAAAACACTTGCATATCCATACCAAATATGATGCACACATCTACATAGAGCCGGAGGATAAATCAACAATATTCACTTTACGTATTGCGTTGAATAAAAATGAAGACACGCAACTTCGTATTTTATGTTCAATGTATTTGGGCATAGCAAAACCGGATGAACTTGCGTACATTGTTAATATGCCCGCATCTCTTCTTGAGTACAAACTGGACTACCTTAAAGAAAAAGGATACATCCATTCAAACAATAAATTGTCATCCAAAGGCACGGAATTAATTCGGGACATAACATATACAAAAAAAAGTGACGACAAATCGTCAGAATTTCCGAGCTTATTGGAAAGTATCGAGCATTCCGATAATCCATCGAAATCCTCTATCGAAATGAATGGAACTGAAAACATTAGAAACGATGAATTTATGAATAATTGATTGTCATTTTGCACCATCGTGTTTTAACAAGGTCAATCAAATATCTGCCCTTCAATGACCTCAATACCATGATCGCCTATCCTGAATATGTGCGGTCTCATACTGTGTTTAGTTGCTCTCATCTTTCGCACGCGCAAATATCTCAAAGCATCGGTTTGGCTCAATTTCATACCAAGTTCAACTAATCCATCTGCAATATATCCTTCCATACCAATCGTTTCCGCATTCTCGCCCATATAATCGTGTTTTTCCAAAATAACAAATGAGGTCATGCCTTCTCTTCGTATATGTTCAAATAATTGGTATATCTTTCTTCTTAATTCGTGTGGCTCAATAGACATTAACGAATACATTGCACCTAGCGAATCAAGAGCGACTGTGGAGAATTTTTCACCGTATCTTTTCTTATACATTTCAACTGTTTTTGCAATGAAGTCAATTATATCTATTTTTTCATCACTATAATCCATGCGGTAATCACTCATATCAGCGATCATAAGATTCTTGGATGATTTTATACCCATAGATTCCATGTTTTCAATGTGACTTTGTTTGCTTTGTTCAAGTGTTATATAAAGACCAAACTCACCCGATTGCTCAAGATAGTTCGACATCAGGGAATATGTGAAACCTGATTTTACAGTCCCCTCACCACCTGTAATTATAACAACACTTTTTTGCGGTATGTCAGTGTCAAATATTTTATCAAGTCCAACAATAGAATCTATAAATCTCATTATTTTTTGTCTCCTGTATACTTTTATAACACACCATGATTTTAAACTTTATTATCCAAAACTTGATACACATATATCACCTATAATATAATTGTATACTATCATTTATAATGTATGAATACGATAAATATATTACTCCAAATCAATAACATGTTTTGAAAATAATAGAGGTTTGTCAGTGGAACATATTGATGATGAAAAAAAAGAAGAGAATAAATTTAATCTGTCATACGTACTTGACGTGTCAAAAGTTCTCTCTGATAAAAGTTCTGTCGACATAGAATGGTTAAAGGGAGTAATAGAGGTTGCAAATGATAAAATGTGGATTCCGGATGATTCCGGATGGGAAATAGTTCCATTTAGTTCAATTGAATTGATTGGACGCAAAATGTCGGCTTCAATTGAAACCCAACTAATGCATGCTACGAAATATTCTAATTTTTTAGTTGTTGATCACAAAAAAAAATCAATGTTCAGCGGAAGTCACCTGACAGTAACTACGGTATTTGCAGGAGCTGCGGTAGAGATCAGACAATTTAAAAATTATCTTTTAGAATTACTTGGCTTTAGCGCTAGTGGAACCTGCGATGAACTGGAATCTGAAGAAATCCGTTTGTTATGCCTAATTGAATTTGGGGTGAAAGATGTTGATATGTTACTCCCGATATTTGATAGTAGCCAGATACTGCTAAACCATGCATTCAAGATTTTGAAAAATAAAGAATATGTTGATGAGAATGCGAACATTACACCACAAGGATTGGAGTATGTAGAAAACGTAAAGAGTCAGGCCGGGGGAAAACTTGGAAAAGATGTCAACAAGGCATTTGAAAGCGTTACACGCCATTGGAAAGATGCCCGCAACGCCAAACAAACAAAACCAATGAACAAAGTTGTCTGGAAAAGAGAGCATTCAGCCCTGTTGGGAAAAGTGGCTACTGAAGCATTATGGCAGTACATACCAATAAAAGACATTAAGGATGTGATAATTGAGGAAAATGATGTAGGAAACCTGCATTTGTATATTAGAACAAAGTCCGGAATGTGCATTGATGTTGAACCTCTGGAAAAATCGATTGGTTTTGCACTTTATGGAATGCTGGACAAGAGTGAAGACATGCGTTTTCGCATAATAGATTCAATGTATTTAGGAATTGTAGATCACAATATTACTGCACATGTGCTTGGAATTGAACTCCCCGTCATTGAACAGGATATAAAAAGTATGGTGGAAGATGATTTGATCGATCCAGACAATAACATACTGCCAATGGGCATGAATGTGGTAAGGGATAATTTCATGCGTTACAATATCAGTGAATAGATCTTAAAAATACGACCAATCGTTGTTGATCTCTTCAAAGTTATTATTTTCAGATATATAATTTGAAATTTAAGTTTTAAACTCTGGAGAATTAACTCATCCATATTTCATGAATAATATCATGGATGCTTCTCTTCTCTTAATTTGGATAACATCCTCTTAAATGCCAAAAGCATGAGGATCGCAATCATAAGAGACATTGCATCCTCAAAAAGATGCATAAGCTCAAATGTTCCAAATTGTGCGAAAAAATGGGATATTCGCCGAACTACCATAAATAAAAATGCATAGACAATTAAATTTAGGGACGCAAGTTCTTCAGGTATCCTCGTTTTTAGTGCTATTCCATAATACATGGCAATGGACATAATGATAATAGATGTTATCCCAAATATATTAACATTTGCCAAGCGGGGTGAAAGTATTCATTTTAAAAAAGTACTTATTAAATCGTGATAGTACGTATGCTGGAATCTACAATGAAAATAAAATCCCTCGACATGTCGGAAAATATTATCCAATTCTATCTGGACTCCGGCATCAAAGAACTCTATCCCCCGCAAGCCGAAGCAATCGAGAAAGGACTCCTGTCCAACAAAAACATCCTTGCTGCAATTCCCACAGCGTCCGGCAAGACGCTTCTTGCAGA
>JAUWBW010000073.1 GCA_030609665.1 Methanosarcinaceae archaeon
TGCGGAGTTATCAATATGACTGGAACTAAACGGCGGCATCAAACAGACTTAATCCCAGTTAAAGCAATTATCAGCATCAACAGACGGTGGTTTCAGAAATATGATACGTTTCTTCCAGTTGTCAAACTTAGATTATATCATTTGTTTCAACCACAATTATTACTATGTCAAGCGAGATGATACGATTGATGAGATGTCGAACAAGATTGATGCTGGCAGCAGGACTCATTATCCTGTTGAGCATAGTTGCAGTTAATATGCTGCTTGTAAGCGCGCCTGTAGTGATACAGATAGAGGGTGATACGTTTAAAGTCATAGAAATTCCCTATTCCTATACCACAAAGGACGCATATATACTGCTTGCAGCCGGACTGCTTGGTGGAATATCTATTTCACAGATACTGATTTGCATCAAGGCATCCAATTTCGCCCCATCACAAATCAAGGTCACAGAGAAAGCAGTACCCGAACCTGATACTAACACTGTTTCACAGGACATAAGGCATGTGGATGTGATTTTGCGGGCACTTGAGGGAGATGAGCGAAAGGCTGTGAAGATCATTGTGGAAAATGGAGGGGAAATTCTCCAGAACGAACTTGTGAATTATCTCAATTTTTCCAAGGCTAAGGTTTCGCGAATCCTGATGAACCTTGAGAAGCGTAACATTATTGCTAAAAGGAAGTACGGTCTTACCAATCACATCTCGCTGGCTGACGATATAAGAGGTGAGATCAAATGAGAAAAGAACTTGTGATACCTGTGGTGGTTATTATCATGGCTGCTGCGGTGGGTATGTACTGGTATTATGCGGACAGGGATGATGTAAGAATTGTCGATCTGGATGCACCACATAGACTTGGTTTGTCAATGCCCGGTCAGTTAAGTATTATTGTTCAAAATAATGAATCGGTTCCGGTTAATGTGACTATTGATGCTAAGAATGCTTTTGTTGGTGAAAACGGCACAAGTTTGTCGGCTTCCAGAATGATATTTACCGAAACTTCTTATTCGGGGCCTGGTTTTGGCTATAGCGCTCTTGTTCCATTGACAGGGAAAATAACCCTTATGCCGGGCGAGAACACAATTGGGATTTTCCTCGGTTTCAAGATGGCAGGTAACCATAGTGTGGAGGTGAGAATGTACCAAAATGAACGATTAATTGATGAAGGCATGGTAATTGTTGAAGTTCCACTTCCTGAGTTATCGTTACAATTGGAATATGAAAAAGCAACTACTGATAATTTTGATTTTTATAGAATAGATGGCTACCTCACAAATGACGAACTCAGCTGGGCAAGGCATGTTTTAACAAAGGTGACGGTGACTAATGATGAAACCGGAGAAATTGTATCAACTAAAACATACAATCTCGGAGTAGGAAGCTACGAAACCGGTATAATTACCCAATGGAACATGTCTCACTTGAACATATCGAATTGGAAAGATAGTCCCATGACCCTTATTGAATTTGCACACAATGAATCTTCAAATGTGAGCTATATGCCACTTACAAGCGTGGTAAAAGGAAAAATTGGTGATATATATAGGGTGAATGCCACATCTACAGGGTACGATCAGGTGGTTTCCGCTGAAATTGTCATACCACCTGCGTGAAAAGAAAGCATTCTGTCCAATATCTCCATGCTGAATAAGAACAGTTTGATGATTTGGACAGAAAATATTTATATGAAGTATTCAAAGGCATGGTATAAATATGACTAAACCAACCCCCGTATCCACAATCGGTGAGCGTCCCCTAATCGCGCGCCTGTCGAAAATATTCAACTCCGCACGCAGTCCTGATATCATGCTCGGCGCGGGCGCGGATGATTGCGCCGTCATTGATATTTCGGACGAGGAATGTCTTGTTGTGACAACTGATATGCTCCATCGAACTACGGATTTCCCGCCACAGATGTCACCGTGGCAGATCGGCTGGATGGCGGCGGCTGTAAACCTGAGCGATGTTGCATCTATGGGCGCGCGTCCTGTTGGTATCCTCTCAGCGCTTGGTTTTCCTGCGGATACGGATGTCGGGTTTGTTGAGGAGATCGCGCGCGGGATGGCTGATTGCGCAAAGGCGTGCGGGACAAGCGTTATTGGCGGTGATATCGATACCCATGATGAGTTGACGATTACCGGAACTGCCATCGGGCGCGCGAGAAAGAGTGAACTTTTGACAAGAATCGGCGCGCAGGTCGGGGATAAGGTGTGCGTGACCGGATATGTTGGTTCGGCTGGCGCGGCACTTCGTGCGCTTGAAACTGGCGCGCAAGTGAGTGATTCTATTTTACGTGCGCTGTTTGAGCCACTGCCACACACGAATGAGGCGCAGGGACTTGCCGGATCGGGCGCGGTTACTTCGATGATGGATATGAGCGATGGACTTGCGATGTCGCTGCATGACCTTGCAGATGCAGGCGGGGTTGGGTTTAAGATTTATGAGGATGCGCTACCGATTGCAGATGAGGTGCGCGCATTTGCCAAAAGTGCGGACGGCGCGCTGGAACTTGCGCTTTATACAGGCGGCGATTTTGGATTGTTGTTCACGGTGCGCCCGGATATGATCGAGGCGGCGCGCGGTGTTTGTGATCTTAGTGTTATTGGGGACGTTGTTGAGGATGGCGAGGGTGTTATGGTGGAACTGGCGAGCGGTTCTGTTGAGTGTATTAATAGAAAAGGATATGAACAGTTAGCGATTATAAATAGTAAGAATTTTTTGATGAAAAATATTGGAAGGTAATGTTAATGGTTATGAGAGGATATGCAAGGTTTGTTTTGATTGGATTGTTGATTTTGGGATTGTTTTGTGGCGGGGCGATGGGTGCCGCTCCAACACTATCTGGAGGCAGTGTCTCACCATCTACGGGTGACACAACAACGACATTTGTGTTTTCAGTCACATTTACGGATGCAGATAATGATACTGCAGATTATGTTAACGTAACATTAGACGGAACAAATCATTCACTATCAGAAGATGATCCAAGTGACCAAAACACCACTGATGGAAAACTGTACAAATCTACAACTATCGGTCCATTAAGCGCTGCAACACATTACTTCAATTTCACTGCTGCCAATGGTACTGATGTTGTTGGACCAACACTCGATGACAGTTTTGTAGTAACTGCAGCGAATTCCCTACCAACCTTGTCTGGAGGCAGTGTCTCACCATCTACAGGTGACACAACAACGACTTTTGTGTTTTCAGTCACATTTACGGATGCAGATAATGATACTGCAGATTATGTTAACGTAACATTAGACGGAACAAATCATTCATTATCAGAAGATGATCCAAGTGATCAAAACACCATTGATGGAAAACTGTACAAATCTACAACTATTGGTCCATTAAGCGCTGCAACCCATTACTTCAATTTCACTGCTGCCAATGGCACTGATGTTGTTGGACCAACACTCGATGACAGTTTTGTAGTTGATGTTTCAAACCATGAGCCAGAACTTTTATCTGAGAGCGTTTCGTACGACCCTGATTCTACAGTATCATCCACATTTTATTTTAATGTAACATACAAGGATGTAGATCACAATGCATCGACGTACATGAATGTTAAAATTGATGGAACAGATCACGCAATGTTTAAAGTCGATATAGGTGATACTAATCCAACAGACGGAATCGATTATACGTACAACACAACTGAACTCACTGTTGGAGATCATAGTTACTATTTCTTAACGTCTGATGGAACATATCCTGTGAATACCACTCCTGCTACAGTAACTGTACATTCCAAAACATACTATACAGGCGACCGTATCTGGAATGCACTTGTATCACCATCTCGCGAATACACGTGGACCGCAGAGAGTTTTTCAGGCTTCTACTATGATCTTGATTCAGGATTTAGTTCTGAAACTATGACAATCAAACTTGATGATTATTCTGATCGATCGATAGGTTCTGGAGATTTGGAATACACCACAACTCCAATCAACACAAAATTCGAGTACGCAGACTGGGGTTCTTATCAGATTATTGGGTTCATGGCTGAAAATTACTTTGCAGGATATAAAGCAGCAGATACCACATTAACGGACACTGATGTAAGCCTCATCTCAAGTGGACAGATGTCCAAGGTATTGATGAACGAGGAGAAATCACGTTCAGTATACGCAGGCTCAGCATTGATACTTGAAGAAGGATATACTCTCAATATTGTTGAACTCGATAAAGATGGAAATAAGGTCTATGTAATACTCACAAAGGACGGCTCTGAGTTAGAGAGTACGATTCTCTCTTCAGGCAAGAATTACATTTACAAGAAAGATCTTGGTTCAGCCGATGACGTACCCATAATCGCTGTTTACTTTGACGAGATGTTTCAGGGTCACGAAACCAGCGCAGTGTTTGTAAAGGGAATATTCCAGATATCGGATGAATATATAACTATCAAGAGTGGAGATAATTATGGCAAGATGGAAGTTGATACTTTCAGTGCCGAGAAAATCGAAATGTCAAACGACAACTCGTTCTCACTAAGCAAAGGAAACACCATTGACATCATGGGCAAGATAAAGTTCCTTGTTGCAGACAACGATGACCTTCGTTTTGCTCCATTTGTGGATATGACAGAGCCCGGTACCTATGAACTGCGCGGAACGGTCACAGAGGATACGGAATTTGAATGGACGCCTCTTAACTTCGAGGGTTTTTACTACAGTATCGATGAAGGTATTGCTACAGAATCTCTAAAAGTGACATCTTCAGGAACTACAATAGATGATGATGATCTGGTCTACACCGCTACACCAGCTGATGTGGCATTTGAATATACTGATTCTATTGAATGGACAACTAAATATAAAGTAATAGGTTTCATGGCAGAGAAATACTTTGCAGGATATCCCTCAGGTACATTCGGTACAGATGGTGTTAGCATGATCTCAAACGGTCAGTTATCCAAAGTACTGATAAATGAGGACAAATCCCGTGCCATCCATTCAGGTTCCGGACTCATTTTAGATGAAGGATATGTGCTCAACATCATCGAAGTTGACAAGAATGGAGATAAGGTCGCAGTATCCCTTTCAAAGGACGGTTCAGAAATCGGGGATATGAGTATTGTTACAGCTGGTAATACGTATGTGTATGAGAAAGACCTTGGCTCGTCCGATGACGTCCCGATAATCGCTGTTCACTTTGATGAGATTTTCCAGGGAAGAGAAACCAGTGCAATATTCGTAGACGGTATCTTCCAGATCTCGGATCAGTACATCACTGTCGAAGATGGTGACACATACGGAAAGATGAAAGTCACGTCAACATCCGGCGAAATTGTGATGAAGAACGACGATTCCATCTCACTCACAAGAGGAAAAAGCATTCCAATAATGGGCGACATCCTGTTTAAAGTAGCAGACGATGATGATGATGATGTCAGGTACTACCCATACATAGAGGTCACGACCGCGCCTCTGGATTCGCTTGACATTAGCATGCCGACATCTGTGAAACAGGGTGATTACATATCCATCATAGTAACCTCACGCGGCGCAACAGTAAGTGATGCAGCGGTGAAGTTCGATGATGACAACATTGGCAAGACATCAAATGAAGGAACCATTAGTTACAAGCCTGCACTGTCGGGAACATATACGGTCACAGCCGAAAAAGAGGGTTATGTATCTGCAAGCGGGCAGATCGAAGTCATATCTCCGTTGGACGAGACAAAGAAGATGAGCATAGAAGTCTCGCCTGACGTTGTTTATGAAGGTAACCAGATAACCATCTCAACCATCAAGTCAATTGGTGGTGAAGCGATTGAGGGTGTTGATGTGACATATGATGGTAAATCACTTGGTACAACATCATCAGATGGCACCTTGTCCTACACCGTCAAAGAACCCGGCATGCACAAGTTAACTGCAACCAAGACAGGTTATCTGGATGCGGAACTCAATCTTGAGGTTCTTGCACTCGAAGCAAAATTCGAGTTCTCAAACCTTGTGGTGTCACCTCTTGAGGTTAAGATGGGCAGGGATGTCACGATCACACTTGATGCATCAAATACCGGAAAAGCAGAAGGTGAGTACAATGTTGACCTTTTGATAAATGGAAACCTCACTGAATCCAAGACTGTAACACTCGCCGTGGATGAATCTACAACCATTGAATTTACGGTTACCAAAGATGAGCCAGGTACATATCTGGTAGAGGTCAATGGTCTGTCAGGAACGTTTGAAGTGCTGGAAAAGACGGGCAGCGTAGCCCTCTATGTTCTTGGAATACTCGGTGTATTTGCAGCAGTAGCTGTCGGGTACATGTTCACAGCCGGCGGCTGGACAGTGGAAATGGTTTCGACAAAAGTGGCTGAGTTTATCGAATCCATTCGATAGGCTCATTTTTTCATTTAGGGTGTTTTTTAAACCACCGAGGACGCAGAGGAACACAGAGAAGGAAAACAAAGCTCAGTGTTCCATTTGTATTCGTATTTTGTCAGCAAAACCAATATTTTTACAGACATCTTCATCCGACAGATTAATATTTCTTTGTTATCTAAATATAGTATATGACTGCCACCACTTTACATAAACACCATGATACGATTACAAATCATAATGAATCGGCACATGTGGTCATTGATGATGAGCCCCTCAGTGATTATGCCCTAAATGAGATTAAAGAGGCACGCAGGGAAATAAAGCGTGGCGAGTTCTATTCTGAAAAAGAGATTAAGGCTATGTTTGGATTATAATGTCTTATACTATTATTTATAGTTCAAGAGCAGCCAAACATCTTGAAAAACTCCCCTCTGACATTACACTGAAAGTTATCAAGTCTATTTCTGAATTATAGTTAAGTACCTAATATTTGATACTAATATCTTTACACTTTGATTTTCAGACAATTATAATTTAACCACAGAGGACACAGAGAACACAGAGCCTGCATCTGATTTACTCTCTGTGACCTCTGTGCTCTCTGTGGTTTATTAATTATCACTTGTTGGAATTTGCATTTTATTAGTCAATATTGTTTGGTTTTTAACTATAATTTTTAGACGTAATGCAGGATTATGCACGTGTTGAGTATCTAAATTGTATATTTGCATTTCTTATTGAGCAAACCATAAGAAATAAAACCACAGAGGACACAGAGGACACAGAGCCTGCATCTGATTTACTCTCTGTGTCCTCTGTGCTCTCTGTGGTTTATTAATTATCACTTGTTGGAATTTGCATTTTATTAGTTAATATTATTTGGTTTTTAACTATGATAACATCCCATGGTTATTATAATCTGTGTAAACTCGTGTATCAAATTCTTTTTTCGTCTTTCAGCAATGCGCCGCCTGCGGCGGAATCGGTACACTACTATTAAAATTGAAATTAAAATTTAAGTGCCGGATCCCAATCGCAGAACTTTGTTAGTCCGGGCAATATTGAAACCCTGCACACTTATTTTTCATTCTTCAGACGCTGTGCCTTGATCAAGGCACCTGAGTGTGCAGTACATTTTTTCGCGGACGTATCCATCGTATACGTGAATTTCATTTCCACAATATGCACAATCTATTGCAACTATTTCCAAATCGTACCACCACCATATTTAACCACCTATATTTAATATGTTTTTAAGTTCCGGTGATTCGGGTACCATCCGTTTCACCAATGTTTGAACTTTGTAATAATATGGCACAACAGTATTATATATAATTCTTTTTGTCTCAACTTTCTCATCAGTATCATTATGATGAGGCCGGACCATTTGTATCAATAAAGGCAGCCACATTCGATTTGGAGGTGAGACGTGCAATTTACGATAAGTATGGCATCTGTTCGCCAACCGACGAACATTCGATATAAATGAATACATTTATATAAAACATGTTTGTATGTAAAAAGTCGTATAAGGAAATTTACAGTTTGAACAACATTCCTTATCAATCTATACGGTGGTACGATGGATTCTGAAATAACGGGCATGGTCTTAGCCGGACACATTGCGGTCCCGCTCATAATTATGCTATTGGTCATGCCCTACATGATCCGAAAATTGACGGAGAACGGCTATGTGGTCCGCGATTACTACAAGCCCACAAAAACGATGGTCCCCACCAAGGGCGGGCTGGTCATCCTGCTGGTTGCCCTGTTCTCGACATCCCTTGGTGCATTCTTCATGGAACTCCCTGCATCGAACTACAAGATCCTTGTGGTCCTTGCGCTTTTCGGGCTCTTCGGCAT
>JAUWBW010000051.1 GCA_030609665.1 Methanosarcinaceae archaeon
GGGCGGATGTCATAAACCGACATTGAAATCCTGTGCATCATGTAGATCCTGTCTGAAATTGTCAGAATATTCACGTGCATGTGGCGTGTTTGTATGTGAGGGATCAAATGCGAGAATCAGAATGTGAATGGCATGAAACGACAAATGATTGCCAGTCAGAACATACTTATTCAAAGAGGTTACAAATAGTATAATGAGGTAAAATAATGAAAGTTATAAATTATACTGCAAAAGTGTTGCCTGATGGACATATATCGCTACCTTATGAGATCAAAGAAGCGATGGGGCTTGCAGTTAATAGTGTGGTAAAAATCACATTAGAAAAAGATGTGCGAAAAGAGGATGCACTGAAAGCATTTGGTGTTTGGTCCGAAAGAAGCGACATTAAAGATGGGGTTGAATATGTCGAAGACATAAGAAGCGGATGGAATAAAAGAACGAAGAGGATTGATAATGCATAGACGTCGGTTCCTTGTTGACACGGACATAATTATCAACTATTTAAAGGGTGGGGCAAATGCCAAGGATTTCCTTATGAGGATTATTGATGGGGGTGCATCAGGGTTATTTTCGGTCATAACTGAAGCTGAATTGCTATCCGGCTCAAGGAATGCTGATGATGAATCTGCAATATATTCAATATTGGATTGTATGGAAGCGATAGAGGTTGAAAGAAATATCGCAGTCACAGCCGGAAAATTGAGACAAAAATATTACTCTGCTTACAGAACTGAACTTCCTGATGCTATAATTGCGGCAACTGCTAATGAGAAGCATTTCAATATGTATGATGAAATCGAAGCTGAATATATAAAAGAAATATGATACAAGGGCAGAGGTTTGTGTTTTTGATCGTGTAAATTGTATTTTGGATCGAACTTCTTTGCTATTTTCGTTGTTTTCGCAGGTTTTGGTGGAATGCACCACGCTTTGTACGACGATATTGTTATCACATTCAATTCTGCAACACCTCGTCAACCTCTGTCATGATGGTCTGCGTTTTTCAATTCAGTTTAAGACACGGATTCAAACCGATTAACATGGATTTGAATTTGTGAAGGTGTTTTCAATGTTTTACCTGCCGTCTATGTGTTTCACTCGGGTTGCAGGCAGCGTTATCCACTTGAAACGCGCGCCAGCTGGTGAAGCTACAGGGCAGTGATACCCCAGTTTTTTTGTCAAAACAAAAGATAGTCTTATATCGACAAAGGTCAATTATAATCCATGAAACTAAAATTCATTTTCAAGGGCAAGAAAGTCCATGATGTTGGTTATCGTGTACTCTTACTTAACAAGGCAATGTCTTTGGGAGTAGATAATTTCAATACTTTTAATACTTCAATAGATGGGATTCAAACAGTCATTGCCATCATAGAAGCTGATGCCGAATCAATTGAGGAGTTCAAAGTATTCGTAAATACCACAATGCCGGAAGATGCGGAACTGGATGAGATCAGTTTTGATGAATATAAGAATGCCATTCCGCCAATTGAAAGATGTATGCAGGCATTTCAGATGGAGCATTGGGGCAAAGGCATACCCATTCTTGTGAAAATGCTTGAAACACAAGAAAAGATGCTGGGCAATCAAAATCAAATGTTGGGTAAGCAAGATCAAATGTTAGGTAAACAAGATCAAATGTTGGGTAAACAAGATCAAACCATTACCACGATCAAGGAAGAAGGGGATAAAATAAGGGGTGCTATATCAGATCATATGTCACAGGATGTGGCAGAACTGAGGGATGAAATAAGTCATATAAAGACTACAATGGCTAAAATTGCGAGTAAAGTAGGGATTGCAGTTTAGGGTTAGTACGTAGTTAGCGCTCTTTGCGTTTGACCTTTTTGCGATCATGATCCAACGCACATTTTTAGATTTAGCCGCAGACAGATGTGGATATTGGCATGCATCACTCATCAACACAACATTTATCTAAACATGAGTACTTAATCATTTTATCATATTTGTTATCAGGGTGATTATTGTTGACTATTGACGTAAATCGTTACAAGTGCGGATATTGCGGCGCATGTGTTGGAGTTTGTCCAACTGGCGCGCTCGAACTCATTGAGACCTGGATCGAAGCAGATGAAACATGCATAAGTTGCGGTATCTGTGCCAAAGTGTGTCCTGTTGGCGCTATTGAGGTGAAGAAATGAAAGACCAATATGACGTAGTCATTGTTGGGGCTGGTCCCGCCGGTTCTATCGCAGCAAAAAATGCTGCCCAAAAAGGTCTTGATGTATTACTTATTGAAAAACGCCAGGAAATTGGAGACCCTGTACGATGTGCCGAGGGTGTTGGAAAACTTCATCTGAGGCAGCATATTGAACCTGATCCACGCTGGATATGTGCTGACGTCAAAGGTTCCCGCATATTCTCACCTGATGGGACAAGAGTCGAGATGGCAGAAGAGGTTTCCGGCGGGGAAGTCGGATATGTGCTTGAACGTAAACTGTTTGACAGGGCACTTGCCAACGAAGCAGCTTCAGCCGGTGCGGATATAATGGTCAAGACCCGCGCGACCGGACTTATTATTGAAGATGATTTCGTTTGTGGTGTAGAGGTTATGCATCTTGGTGAGGAATACACCATTCGATCTAAGATCGTGATCGGTGCCGATGGTGTAGAGTCGAAAGTTGGTAGATGGGCAGGCATTGACACATCCCTGAAACCTTCGGATATAGAGACATGTGCTCAATTTTTGATCGCAGGTATTGAGGTCGATCAGGATTATTGCGAGTTCTATCTTGGAAATGAGGTCGCACCTGCGGGTTATATATGGATATTTCCAAAAGGCAAAAATCAGGCGAACGTGGGCATCGGCATACTGGGAAGTAAGTCCGGTGAAAAAAGAGCAGAGGCACTACTCACTGATTTTGTTAATAAACACATGCCGGATGGGAAGATCATTGAAATGGTTGTTGGGGGCGTACCTGTTAGCGGTACAATTGAGCGTACAATTGCAAACGGGCTCATGCTTGTAGGTGATGCTGCAAGACAGTCCGATCCGATTACGGGCGGCGGTATCATCAATGCAATGGATGCCGCAAAAATAGCAGCAGACGTTGCTGCCAAGGCTATTGAGGCAGGAGATATTTCAACGAACATGCTGCAGGAATACGAAAAAACGTGGCGTAAAACAATTGGACATGAGATTGATAATGGTCTCATAGTCAAAGAGGCATTTGTCAAATTCTCAGATGAAGATTTGAACTCACTCGCATATTCCCTAAAGGATGTGAATTTCACCAGTATGAGCCTTTTAGATCTTTTGTATGCGCTTTTCAAAGCGAACAAAAAACTATTGTGGGATCTGAGAGTATTGTTCAAGGATATTTTGGTGAACGATCTCGACTTTAAGCGTGATTTTAATGATTAAGGTTCTCTAAAATCGTTTTGACAGTGCGACAAATTTTGTGAAAAATAACCGCAGAGAGTTGTAGATCGACATGCAATCCGCCCCTGTATCCACCGTAGTTAATCAAAACCAACGCGGAGCGTATCTGCATCCATCTGCGTGCATCTGCGGTTAATTCGCATGCAGGCGGCACTTCCCAAAATCCATCCACAGAAACACACACGCCAAAACCACTCAAAAACTCGCCGAGCACGCAGTGAGTTGTGGTTTTTTTTCAGGGTCTCCCCCAATATCGAGTGAGTAAGTATTAGACAGGATGAACATAATTTACAAGATGGGGCGAGCCATTTGCATCCTGTCAATCCTGTTCATCCTGTCCATTATGTCTGCGCCCCATGCCGATTCTAGAACACGCCGACTGGCAGGCGAATCCTTAAATAAACTTCCTCACAAGTTTGAATCTGCGTGCATTTGCGTCTATCTGCGTCTGAAAAAAGAAGATTAAACGCAGATGCACGCAAATACACTCACCTGCTACCGCAGTTGAGTGCCTGCCACCCGATGGGTAGCAGGTAACGCAGATACGCTACGCGTCGGACTGTTATACTTCATGGATGCTTTAGGCGGTATTTAGTAAAAACCGCCTTCAACCTGTTGCTAAAATTCAGTCTGACCTCACATTTTAGAATTTATACTTCATTCCAATCCCATCATCTTTTCCAGAATTCTGGAGTAAGCATCACAATCACTGTAAATACTTCAAGCCGTCCAATCCACATATTTGTAATAAGCACCAATTTTCCAATTGGATGTACGATGTCATAATTCGCCATTGGACCTACCAGATTAAAGCCAGGACCAATGTTCCCGAGTGTTGCAATGGACGCGGTCAATGAACTTATCATATCCATTCCAAGTATCGACAATATTCCCGAACTGAACATGAATATGATAAAATAGATCACTACAAAAGCAATAATCGATTTCATTACATCGTCTGACACGGTTCTACCATTGAACTTGATCGGCTTGATCGCTTTTCGGTGAATTAATTTAAACAATTCACGACGTCCGTATTTTAACAATAACAACACTCTTACAACCTTGATACCACCGGCAGTTGAACCTGCCGAGCCGCCAATGAACATAACAGTGAACAGTAGCATCCGTGCAGAATCAGACCACTGGTTAAAATCAACAGTTGCAAAACCTGTTGTAGTGAGAATAGAGATTACCTGGAAAAGTGCATACCTCAACGAATCAAACACCATATAATCCATATCACGCCACAATAGTATGGCAAGTATACCGGTTGCAAAGAACACAATTAAAGCATAGAATCTAAATTCATTATCATTAACTAAACTTTTTTTGTTGACATACAGTGTCTTATAATGAAGTGCAAAGTTCGCACCTGCAATGAACATAAACAGTATTATAATTCCCTCGATAAGGGGGCTGTTAAATGTTTTGATACTATCTGCGTATGGTGAGAAACCTCCGCAAGCCATTGTTGTGAATGTATGGAGAAACGCATCATAGACCGACATTTTTGCAAGTATCAACAATACAACTTGAATGAGAGACATGACCACATAGACCATCCAGAGGATCTTTGCAGTCTCCCTGATCCTTGGTTTAAGTTTATCTTCAGTAGGACCGGGAGCTTCAGCACGAAACAGCTGACGTCCGGCAACACCAAGTTTTGGAAGAATGGCAATGAACAACATGATGATTCCCATACCACCAAGCCATTGGGTCATACTGCGCCAAAAGAGTATACTCCGTGAATGGCTTTCTATATCTACAAAAACAGTTGCACCGGTGGTCGTGAAACCTGACATGGATTCAAAAAGGGCATTTAGTGGGCTAATCCCGTCAAACACAAAAGGAATGGCACCAAAAGCGGCTGCTGCAAGCCATCCAAGAGACACGATCGCAAATCCATCTCTTGTTTTCCATTCTTCATTTGACTTATATCTAAGTGAAAGAACAATTCCTGTAAAACCTGTCAATACAACTGCAACAATAAATGGATACAGTGATTCGTCATAATAATATGCAACCAATAGTGGAACAACCATTAGCAATCCGAGAAAACGGAGCAACCCACCAAGAACATTAAAGACTATCTTATAATTCATTAAAATCACTGGATCTATTTGAACATGCGCTCAACATCTTTAACAGCAGATGGTAATAAAAATATCACTACGCGATCACCATCTTCGATCACGTAATCTCCACGAGGCACAATTGTTTTATCTTTGTGAACAACCATGCTGACAATAGCTCCCACCGGGAATTTGATATTTTTTAAAGGTTTACCTACGATCTTTGATCTCCTTGATGCCGTATATTCGATGATGTCAGCTTTTTCACTTTCAATTGTTGTAAGTGCTTCTATGCCGGTACCCATTGTCAATTTTAACACTTCATTGACAGTTGCTTCCCTTGGGTTTATGGCACTGTCAACACCTACCATCTCAAAAAGCGGAACATATTCGGACCTGCCAGCTCTGGCAAAAACTTTTTTCGCACCAAGTTGCTTTGACAGAAGTGCACACAACATATTCTTCTCATCGCTATCTGTGGCTGCGATGACCACGTCCATTTCGTGTACTCCTTCTTCTTTTAACAGGTTCACATCTGTCCCGTCACCATGAAGTACCAAAACATCCGTCAAAATATCAGCAACACATTCACACCGTTCCCTATTGTTATCGATGATTTTAAGATCCACATCATTTTTGTTGATCAGCTTTGCGAGATAGAATCCCACAACACCTCCGCCGATCACCATGATCCTGCTACGCTTGCCGGAAACTTCACCAAAAAGTCCGCGAATATCCTTCATAGCATCGGGTTTTCCAATTACTACCATGTGGTCGTTCGCTTTTATTGTGTCAGACCCATGTGGAATAATGACTTCAGCATCCCTAAAAAGTGCACTTACAATACAACAATCGGACAATTGAAGATCATGCATATGTTTTCCAACAAGCGTATTTTCAGGTCTTACCACAAATTCCATCATTTCCACTTTCCCATCTGCAAAAATCTCCGAATCAATGGCAGAAGGAATGGACAGCAAATCAGCCACTTCTGATGCAAGAGCAAGTTCAGGACAGATCATTGTATCAATACCGATCTGTGTACGTTTTGCAACAGGCTTGTCGATATAATCAGGATTGGTAACTCTTGCAATTGTTTTTATTGATTTTTTATCTTCAACGATCAGTTTTGAAGCCATACACGCAACAATGTTCACCTCGTCATTTCCAGTCACAGCAACCAAAAGATCAGTATCTACTAAAACGTTTGCAAGTATTGATACATTTGCGCCATTGCCTTGTATGACCTGTACATCAAGTTCATCAACTCTCTGGCATGCTTCTTCATCCTTATCAATGATGATTACGTCATTTGTAAGGTATAGGGATTTTGCAATGTGATAACCTACTTCCCCTGCACCAACGATAACAATTTTCATAATATTTCCTCGAACAGATGGAATAATCCAAAAAATAAAATAAACCGATCACATTTATAGAGTACGTCTTATAATCAGTATTAGTTTTAAACTTTACTCTATAAGCATCACAATTAAATCAAAAATCATAAGTGAGAAAAAACAGGCATTCAATGCCTGTTCTACAAAAAAATGTTAAATTTTGCCTGAGAAACTATACTTCAAATGCGCCTTTGACTTTACTGAATAAACCTTTTCCGCTTTTGTGTGTATGTGAATTGTTTCCACTGGCAATTTTCTCAAACTCTTCAAGCAGGCGTTTTTGTTCATTTGTCAAGTTAGACGGTGTTTTCATGACAACCCTCACATGCTGGTCGCCCTGTCCATATCCGTGCATGTGAGGGATTCCTTTCCCTTTCAACCTGAATACGGAATGTGTCTGTGTTCCCTTTGGTACATGCATCTTTACCTTACCGTGAAGTGTATCCACCATAACATCAGCCCCGAGTGCAGCCTGTGCAAATGAGATCGGTATTTCACATACAATATCATCGCCCACACGTTCAAATTTATCGTGTGCTTTTACGTGTATCACCACATAAAGGTCACCAGGTGGAGCACCCGGACTTCCGTTTTCTCCCTCTCCACGCACCTTTAAGCGCATACCGGTATCTGCACCGGCAGGCACTTTAACAGATATCTTGCGAACCTTCTTTGTCTTGCCTGTACCTCTGCATGCAGGACATGGGGATTCGATCATCTGCCCTTTTCCATGACATGCAGGACAGGTGGCAGTTGTCATAAAACGCCCAAACGGCGTGTTCTGTGCACGATTTATCTGCCCGCTTCCGCGACAGGTGGAACAGGTTTTTGGACTTGTTCCTTTCTTTGCACCGCTTCCGCCGCAGGTTTCACAGTTCTCAGCTCTTGGAATATTGATCTTTGTCTCGGTTCCAAATGCTGCATCTTTCAGCGTGATCGAAAGGTCATATCGCAGGTCTGAACCTCGCATTGGACCTTGTCTTCGACATCCTCTGCCACCGCCTCCCCCTCCAAAGAACATATCAAAGATGTCGCCAAGTCCACCACCAAAATCGGCACTGCGGAATATATCTTCTGTACTGTAGTGTCCATCTATACCGGCATGTCCGAACCTGTCATATTCGGACCGTTTTTCCGCATCAGACAGGACTGCGTATGCTTCGGATATCTCCTTGAACTTTTCTTCTGCATCAGCCTCTTTGTTCTTGTCAGGGTGATACTTCATGGCAAGTTTGCGGTATGCTTTCTTAAGCTCCGCTTCTGAAATATCTTTTTGGACTCCGAGTATTTCGTAATAATCACGTTTAGTGGACATGAAAGGTTCCTTATAAATATGTAAAAAGAATGTGCGGGATGATACTTATACTTGTATCATCCGGTATGTACTTTATGCTGTTTCTATACTTATATTATGCAAGACATTTATTTATTTACTTATTTATCTTCATCGACCACTTCATAGTCAGCATCAACGACTGTCTCGCCAGACTCACCTGTTGCTTCCGTGGCACCTTCGCCACTCTCAGCAGCAGCCGCAGCTGCTTCTTCCTGTGCTTTTTGGTACATTGCAGTAGAGACTTCATATATCGCAGTCTGGAGAACTTCTGCCTTGTCGGTGATGGCTTGTATGTCCTCACCTTCAAGCGCTTCTTTGACTTCGGCTGTTGCTGCTTCAATTGCAGATCTCTGTTCATCTGTTGCGATATCATCAGCTTCTTTCAATGTCTTCTCGGAGGCATTCACAAGTGCTTCCGCACTGTTGCGTATCTCAACCTCTTCCTTGCGCTTTGCATCTTCCTCAGCATGCACTTCAGCATCCTGTACCATCTTGTCGATCTCTGCATCAGTCAATCCACCAGGTTTTTGGATTGAGATGGACTGTTCCTTTCTGGTTCCAAGATCTTTTGCATTCACATGCAGGATTCCATTGGAATCAATATCGAATGTAACTTCGATCTGCGGGATTCCTCTTGGTGCAGGTGGAAGACCGTCAAGCATGAACCGACCAAGTGTCTTGTTCCCTGATGCAACTCCACGCTCACCCTGCAAGATATGGATCTCTACGGATGGCTGGTTGTCAGCTGCTGTTGAGAATATCTGGCTTTTCTTTGTAGGGATGGTTGTGTTACGCTCAATGAGCGGTGTTGCAACGCCACCAAGTGTCTCGATACCAAGTGAAAGTGGAGTAACATCAAGCAGAAGTACGTCATGCACTTCTCCGCCAAGTACACCTGCCTGAATTGCAGCACCAAGAGCCACTGCCTCATCAGGGTTTATGTTCTTGTAAGGGTCCTGTCCCGTGAATTTCTTAACAGTATTAAATACTGCGGGAATCCTTGTGGAACCGCCGATCAAAAGCACTTTGTCAATGTCACCGGGTTTGAGTTTTGCATCGCTGAGTGCCTGTTTCATGGACACAAGTGTCTTTTCGACAAGGTCTTCTGTCATCTTGTCAAACTGTGCTCTTGTAATATCAACATCAATATGTTTTGGCTGCCCGTTCGCATCTGCAGTGATGAAAGGCATGTTCACGTTAGTGGAAGGTACACCGGATAATTCGATCTTTGCTTTCTCTGCTGCATCTTTCAATCGCTGGAGTGCTGCCTTGTCACTGGAAAGGTCTATTCCTTCTTCCTTTTTGAATTCTTCGATTAGATGTTTAACGATCCTGTCATCAAAGTCGTCACCACCAAGTTTTGTGTCACCGCTTGTTGAGAGTACTTCAAATACGCCTTCACCAAGTTCAAGTAAGGATACATCAAAAGTACCGCCTCCAAGGTCGTAGACAAATATCTTCTGGTCGCCTTCCTTTTTGTCAAGACCGTATGCAAGTGATGCAGCGGTAGGTTCATTGATGATTCTCATGACCTCAAGTCCGGCAATGGTTCCTGCATCCTTTGTTGCCTGTCTTTGTGCATCATTGAAGTATGCAGGTACGGTAATTACAGCCTGTGTGATGGTCTCGCCAAGATACGCTTCTGCATCCTCTTTCATTTTTCGCAGGATCATTGATGAGACTTCTTGTGGTGTATGGTCCTTGCCATGGAGATTTACTTTATAGTTTGGCTCACCGACGTGTCTTTTGATCGAACTTACTGTGTTGTCAGGGTTTGCGATCAATTGTCTTTTGGCGACCTGTCCGACAAGTTTCTCTCCTTTCTTTGAGAATCCCACAACTGATGGAGTTGTTCTTCCACCTTCAGCATTTGGGATAATGGTAGGTTCTCCACCTTCTATGACTGCCATGCATGAATTGGTTGTACCAAGATCTATTCCGAGTATCTTTGCCATATTATTACCTCTTGTTAGTTTGTATGTAAGTATAATTTAATTTAAGTTAAGTTTGATATTTTGGAT
>JAUWBW010000148.1 GCA_030609665.1 Methanosarcinaceae archaeon
CTGTGCCCTCTGTGGCAGAATAGAATGAACAGATTACACAGATGAAAAAGCGGAAATCAATTTTGCCCGGTGGTTATTTGTACTGCAACGTTTGATGTTAAGTTTTTCCATTTTCAGGTATCCACGATCAAACATCTCCAATCACCACCATGCTGTCAAACAGGTCAAGATACTCACCCCACGGAAAAACAAATTCGCTGTTCTTTTCTTTTATTCTCAGGTATCCCAGAAGCGGCTCTACGTGTCCTTCCATATTATAACGCCTGCCGGTATTCACAGGTATTTTGCACCGGACCGCATGGCAAGGGCTAAAGCATAGGAGTTGTAGATCGAGTTCTGTTGGTCTACAGTATCGTGTGGAGGATATGATCCCCACTGTCAGCCGCCCGACAAAGGTTATGAAAGGCTTGAGCCGTATGCGGCGAAAGTCGCACGTACGGTTCTTAGAAGAGGGAGAGCGAGTAATCGCTCTTTCTTATTCGGCGTTCATTCCGTCTATATACTTACCCACTCAATGTTGGGGAGAACCAATTTTATGCTTATGTATACCACTCCGCAAGTATAATTTAGAACTGCAGATGGCCACAGAGGATCATTATAACAAAATAAGTATGACCTCTTGCGAGTGAAATTCTGGCCACAGAGAGCACAGAGGACACAGAGGGAAAGTTGCTACAGTCTCTGTGCTCTCTGTGACCTGCATGCCTTGCGGGCATAGCAGGCACTCAACTCCGTAGGAGGTGAGTGTACTCTGTGGCAGAAAGTTACAAAAAACAAACATGGTTTAGTATAATAAGTATATCAAAAACAAAGAATAGAAAGATCGTATTAGTTTAGCTCAATTTTTTTATGGCTGCAAAGGACACAGAGTGAACTGAATAAATACACAAATTCACCGCAAAGAGCGCAAAGATGTGTTATTTTTCTCTGCGTCCTCTACACCTCTCTGCGTCCTTTGCGCTCTTTGCGGTGAATTTTTTTATAGACTTTTTATTATTATCTGGTTATACTTATTAATCAATTCTGTTAATCGCGGATATTGCATGCGAAATCTGCGGTTCGTGTAACTCGCCTATGTATATCATTCGTGATCAATTCATGTCCTACAAGCTAAACATATACGAAAGATCTAATCAGTCATTGAAACGCTTCGCAAACGCGCAACACCATCGATCTCTTCAATGGCATCTGCAATTGTGGGTGGGACCAGATGTTCCCATTTTTCTCCGGCAATCATCTTTTTTCGGATCTCTGTGCCGGAGTAAACATCCCTCTGATACATGGGGGATTGCAGGACAGTAATATCGGCTTCTTCAAACAATCGTATGACAAGTGGATTATTTGAATAGACCACATCAAAAGGAGGTGTTCTCGAAAGTATGTATGATACCCAGATCGAGTTTTGCTGGATATCTTCGATAGGCAGGGCATAGTGTCGAATATTGATATCTTCAAGCGCATGCCGGATCATCATGACACGCTCACCTGCGGTAAACGGGTCACTTAAACCGTGACTTTTTTGGGCACTTCCAATACCTATCACCACTTCATCGACTTCATCTGCGATCTTTGTCAAGACTGCATGATGTCCGAGATGATATGGCTGGAAACGCCCGATATAAAAGGCTCGTTTCATATGCACGTGCCTTTACCTACTGTAATATCAGTGCATTCCACATTCATCGAATGAGAATTTTTCACAGACTTCGAGATAGTGTCCTGAATTGTTTTTGTGTTTCATTTCGGTGAGTTTCTTGATAAGGAACATTCCCGGTTTTGGATCATCATTGATCTCAAGACCATCTACCATATTGATATATTTCTCACCAACATCAGTTCGTATCATTACACTGTTCCATCCATCAGGAGCACCAACTGAACCTACTGATATGTCAGCATGTACTGATGTGTAGTCACAGCAGTTGTGGCATGGATTTCTTGCGAGATGTGCAACCTCTGCGATTGGCACATTGTGCTCTCCACCATCTCTTGTGTATGCCCAGAACTTTCCACCGCCAAAGTCCATCTTGACAACATCTTCAATGTTAAGTCCAAGGATATTGGGTATGATCTCTTCCTGCATCTTGTCATGGTGGAAACTTTCCATGCACAACAATCCGATAATAACGGCAATCTTATCATTTACGTTCTCACGTATAAGGTTGGCTGCGTGAACCTGGCATGGTACGCCTACAACAGCGATCTTACTGTGTGTTTTGAATAGGTCTTTTAAGATTGCATCAACAGGATCGGATGTATATTTGGTACCCTTTGTCTTGTCAACATCACCTGCTTGTGTGAGTACGATAACTTCAGTTTCCCATTTTTCGTTCATGGTAATACCGACAGCACAGTCGATCTCACCCTTTTCAAATAATGATTTTACGATTGCTGATGCCAATGCACCATCCTGACCCGGCAGTTCGCTTTTTGCAGCAAAGAACCGTTGTACGTTTGCAAACTCATCTTCTGCGTATCCATCTACCACGGGGCAGATACGACCACAGGTAAAGCAGCCTTCACAAACATTTGGTGCAGCACCTTTCTTATACAAAGATAGGTCATCGGGGTCACGGATTGCTGCAGTAATATCAACAATAACTGCACCGGCAGGGCATACAGCTTCGCATGCCCCACAAGCGGTACAGACGTCATATTCAATGACTTCCAAGATCTTTGGATGAACCATTAGTTCCCTCCGATGATCTCCTTACCGATGAGTTTTATGGCTTTCTCTTTGTTTGGTCCGATAGGTGAACCTGCAACGATCTGTGTCACACCGATGTCAAGCAGGTCATTGATCCTTGCCTTGCAGTCATCAGGTGTTCCGCAGATTGAGAATGCATCCATCATGCCGTCGGTGATCATGCCGCCCATAAGTGCACCAAAGTCGCCTTTTGCAATTGCTCCACCAATGTCTGCTTTAGCCGCAACATCGATTCCGTGGCGCTCAAGTACCATGTCAGGTGAACCTGCAACAATAAATGCCACAACGATCTGTGCTGCACTTGCTGCCTTCTTTGCGTCCTTATCAATTGAGAAACATGCGTATGCTGCAACATCAACGTCCTTTGGATCGCGTCCTGCTGTCTTTGCACCTGCTGCAATTTGCTTAACTGCAACCTCAAAGTCCTTTGGGTGTGATGCGTTGATCAATACACCGTCTGCGACCTCTCCTGCAAGTTCGAGCATCTTTGGACCCTGTGCGCCCATGTAAATAGGAACATTTCCTGTATTGAATGCCATCTTTGCGCCGCTGATATTTACCATCTCTCCTGTCTGGTTCACGGTCTTTCCAGTGAAATAGGCGCGAATTGCTGCAATGGTTTCTTTTGTCATTGTCAGTGGCTTATCCCATGAAATACCCATCGCATCGAACGTTGCCTTATCTCCCGGACCAATTCCGAGGATTGCACGTCCGCCTGAGATCTCATTGATGGCTCCGATACTTGATGCTGCAATTGCTGCATTCCTGGTATAGGGATTAGTTACCCCTGTTCCCAATTTGATGCTGTTTGTGTTCAAGGCAAGAACTGCCATTGTTGTATATACATCACGGTTGTTGTAGTGGTCTGTAATCCATACGTTGTCGAATCCCTGCTGTTCTGCAAGTTTTGCATAGTGCGAAACCTTAAGAACAGGGTCGCTTGGTACAAACTCTATTCCAAATGTCATTTAACTCCTCCTTACAATAATTAATCAATATTCTGTGTTCATACATCTTTAAAACATTATTGGTTTTGTTTTTGTATCTGGTACAACCTGATTTACCTGTTGTATGTGTCATCAATATGGATTCGGGTATGTTTGGCTGTATGATATTTTCACAAAGCGGGTTTACAACTGCTGGTAAATATATTTATCATTATTATGTTGATAAGAGAGCGAAATCTTTTAAAGTCTTGTCTATTCATTATTTATTGGTGAAATGAATGATTGAAACTACCTATGAATTCAAGACGTCGGACTCAAAACTTGTTGAGAAGATAGTAAACGATGACAATGTTCACATAAACCACATCATATTGGAAAAAGGACAGAACATGCCGGAACACTTTTCCAATTCGAATGTGTATCTTATAATTATTCAGGGTGAGATGAGGTTGACATTGAGCGATAATGAACCAAATAACCATACACACGGCTCAATAGTGAATGTTCCATATAACACAAAGATGCTGATCCAGAATATAAATACGCCACTGATGGAGTTCTTTGTGTTAAAATCTCCAAACCCCAAACATTTCGAAGAATAGATAGACTGGCAGTGGGGGCAAACAATTTGTACCAGGTCTGTTACCAACACGTATATATGTATCAAAGTCCCACATCATCTTAATAGTTTGAATGTCATTGGGGTTGAGATTCAATATATGTGGGATAGATATTGTTTGGTTAGTTGTGATATGGTGTGAACCAAAGAAAGCACACCGTTCGCAGATACACGAATGATTGTATGTGTCTACTGATATGCGGATAAATCCTAAATAATTTTGACACTTAGACTGTAAAAGGAGGTGAGGTCAATGGGTGTTTCAGGAATTGGTGAAAAATATCGCTGCAACATTTGTGGCAATGAAGTCGAAGTTACAAAAGTAGGCGGTGGTGCTCTTGAATGTTGTGGGGAAGAGATGGAATTAATTAAATAAACCAAATAATTGGAAGTATTTCAAGGTGAGTATACATGAAATGTTATCAATGTGCTAAAATGGGAAAGGATACGGATGCGATTGGCATTTGTATTGTGTGTGGAATGGGTTTATGTAAAGATCATCTGAGGCGGGAGGAGATTCCCATATGGGAGGGGAACTACCCTGTGCGGTTGAAACCGGATGTGGAGCATATACTCAGAATAGTTTGTGAGCCGTGCCATGAAGCGCTGCTGGAGAATTTTTGAGGTGGTAATATGTTGAAATGTTACGACTGTATGGAAGAAGGGAAAGACAGTGAGGCAGTGGCCATCTGCATTGTGTGTGGAAAAGGTCTATGCATGGATCACGCAAGAAGGATGGATCTGCCAATACGGGGTGCCACTTATCCTGCACCTGCGAAAGTGCTTAAGAAGGA
>JAUWBW010000179.1 GCA_030609665.1 Methanosarcinaceae archaeon
GAACTGAAGTTTAAGGCAATGGTTGATGCGCAATGGTCGGAACTTGCATATTATGGGCTTGTTGATGAGCCTCTATATGCTGATCTCAATACATTCATCGACAAGACACAAGAGCGCGTGGCTGGTACAGTCACGGTTAAATTGTACAAAGGCAGCGTAAGTATACTTGCGCGCACATCACCGTATGCCCTGTATTCAGAGGAACTTGTTTCATTTGACGGCGTGTCAATTGACCAAAAAGATGCCGAAGGATTTGCCAAGTATCATGGATTCCAGGCACGGATGTACAAGCGTTTTGTTGAAAAATGAATTTTGCATGATGATGTGACATTGTTGATGTGACATTGTATAATGATGCATATAATCCATTTTAATTCATGCGTAACCTGCAAAACATATGGGTAATTTGTTCTAAAAATGGAGCACAATCCCGTCATCCATTTATTTTTTCGATACAGACTCTAGCCAAAACCAGATTACTTGAACCTGAATGTTCCTTGATGAGATTATTTCACAGATCGGGATGGCATATTCATTTGGGGTCATACATGCTGATCTGAGCGAGTATAACATCTTTGTGTATGACTGTGGTGTGCAGTTTATTGACTGGCTGCAGCATGTAAATCTCGATTTTCAAAAGGAAATATGGTATTGAAAGAGATGTCGATGATGTGGTTGCAAGCATCAGGCACGGCGCATAGATTGTGAGGCAAATATATATTGAATGACATAATATTGATATGTGGTTATGCAAAATGAAGTTAATGCTAAGGTTAATGTTGATATTATATACGGCATAGACGTTGCAAAAGGTTCATCAAGGGCACGGGAGTTGCCAAGATATGCCGTTGCTATCCTGAATGTGAAAGATGGGGAAGTAACACATCATACAATGTTGCGCCGTCACAGGATACTCAGGATGTTGCATCAGGATCAACCTTCGATCATTGCAGTTGACAATATCTTTGAATTGGCTGCAAACAAAAAAGAACTGATACATTTCCTTGAGCGCCTTCCAAAAAACGTAAAATTGGTGCAGGTGACTGGTGGGTTGCATCAAAAACCTCTTGTGCGTCTTGCCCGCGAACAAGGGATGTCGTTTAACCAGTTCAACCCAAATGAAGAGGCTGAGGTCTGTGCCCATCTTGCAAATCTGGGAGTGGGGTGCGAAGTTTCCCTTTTTGAAGATGTGACAAAGATAAAGGTCAGCCGTGCAAGATCGCTTGGCAGAGGTGGCTGGAGTCAGAACCGCTACCGCAGAAAGGTACATGGTGCGGTTAAAGTAAAGAGCCGTGAGATCGAGTCAATATTACGAAAATCTGCAAGGAATGGCGGATTCACATACACTTCCAGGATCGTTGAAGGGTTTGGTGGATATGTCAGGTGTGAATTCACTGTCAATACAAGGCGCGATAATGTTCCCATATATCATTCCACCAACGCTGATGTTCAGGTAAATGTAAAAGGTGTTGAACGCGACAAGATCAAATACATTCCTCTTAAAATGCCAAAGCGTAAATTCACAATTGTTGGCATTGACCCGGGAACTACTGTGGGTATTGCGATCCTGTCACTCGATTGTGAACTGCTTCTGCTGAAAAGTTCTCGTGGGATGTCACATAACGATGTTGTGAAACTGATAGCAGAGTATGGCAAGCCTGTGATAGTAGCGACAGATGTGATCCCGACCCCTGCAGCAGTTGAAAAGATCCGCCGCAGTTTCAATGCGATCATCGGTACGCCTGCTACCCAGTTCCGTGCAGATGAGAAAATAGCACTATCACGCCCACTTGGATATTCAAATGATCATGAACGTGATGCACTTGCAGCTGCTTTGTACACGTTCAAGAATTACAAGAACGTGTTTTCCCGCATTGAAAAAAAGGTGCCTTCAAATGTCGATATCGATCAGGTCAAATTCAATGTAATACGGGGTGATCCGATCGAAGAGGCTATCGAAAAGGTTGTATCTGCATCCAAAGGGCTGACAACATCCAGAGTCGTGCACAAAAAGGTAACCGAAGATGCTACGGATGAAGACGCGCAGAGGGCGAAGATGATTAAGACCCTCAAGCAAAAAAAGATTCAGATAAAGCACTTGCAGTAATATGTAAGTGAGCTTAAAGCAGATGTTTCATCAAAGGACGAAAAGATCAAAAAGCTTGAATCAAATATCAGGAAAAACAGGAGGGAAGCGTACAAAGAGATTCGTAAGAATAAAGAGGTGCAGATCAGGGATCACAAGATATCGATACTTAAGGTTGATCTTAATGGAACAAAGAAGGCTCTTAATAACGCGCGCAACCAGATCGCGAAACTAAAACAGATACGAAAGATGGAGATAAAAGGTGAAGGTATTCCTGTTAAGATCATATCGTCATTCACAAAAGAATCCATTGAAAGAACTGCTGAGCGTTATGGTCTCAAAAATGATGATGTAGTCTATCTTGAAGATCCAAGCGGTGGCGGAACCGTTACAGCATCAATTCTCATAGATGCAGGCGTCCGTGCTGTGATTATTTCTGATGAACTATCGCACGTTGCTTCTGATTCGTTCTTTGAGGGAAATATTCCTGTGCTAAGTGATATTCCAATCCAGCGTGTGGAAGATTTTGCAATTGTGGATCCCGAAATACTCAATTCTGCAATTTTGGAATGGGAAATTGCTGCACAGGAAAAACGCATGGCACAAAAAGAAAAACAACTTAAGCTCCTTGTTCAAGAATACAAGAGCGAGCGCCGTCGTGGATTAGTTTGACTTGCAATTGTTTACAAGTGCTGCTAAAGGGCGTTGACACCCTATCGCCTGTCAAAGAATGGATTCTTTCCACTGATATTCAATGGTATTCCACAGACCACGTCTGCATCGATGAGCTTTGAGATTCGCGCGGCAGTACCTGCTGAGTACATGATCCTATTGTCGATGCAAAGGTCTTTTGCTTTTGCTACTGCTGAACCCAGTGCGATACCAAGGTCAATTGACTTAAAAACACAATTGGGACCGCGATAATCAGATTCGATCCTTTCCTGCTGCAGCATCTCGCTGCATGTCTCAAACCCACACGCAGAACAGTTCAATCCGGCAGCACCCGGTGCTTTCACACCAATAAGGATAACAGCGTCTGCATTCCTGATATTCTGCGCATCCCTTTTGAAGAATGCAAAACCATCACCTTTTTTGCTGGCAATGTTTTCCATTGTCGTTGCAAGCAGTTCGATCTCGTCATTTTCAACAAGCCCTGTGACAATGTTGTCTTCACCTTTGGCTTTTGGAGCGGTTCGTGCAGCTACAAGGATCGTTTTTGCAAGTATATCGATCATATCGGATTCCGGATTTAATTTCATGGCCTTTATTTAGACTTGTTTTGGCTTTAAGGATTTTGGGTGATAGCTTGAATGTGTCAATCAATAAACTTATATTCATAAATATGTATTTCTATATAGTAAATATATTTAAAATCGAATTTTGAAAAATGGGATATGGTTTAATCATGAAAGAAAAGATTGCATTGGAATTATCCAGAATGGAAAAGCCTGGAATAACGCTTGCACTTGCATCTAGTAATGACTATAATGAAGCGAATCTTGAATTGATAAGGTATCTTGTTAATGAAAAGCATGAATCAGGTGTGTACATTACACTGAACAGACCCTATTCAACAATGGAAGAGATATTGAAAGAACATGAAATTGATCCTCGTATGATTATTTTCGTTGATGCAATCACAATACCAAGTGGTGGAACCGTTTCAAATTCTCCGCATTGTCTATACTTGAGTGATCTGATGAACCTGACCGACATGGCATTTATTATTGATGAAGCCATATCAGCGATTCCTTCTGAAAAGAAGTTCCTGTTCATTGATGCGATGTCAACACTCCTGCTATACAACAACAGTGGAAACGTTGCAAAATTCATTCATTTCCTGAGTGGTAAGATCAGGCGCTGGAAACTGGATGGCGTTTTCCTCTCACTTGAGACAGAGACCGACAAGGAATTTTTGTCACAATTATCTCTGTTTTGCGATAAAACGATTAAACTTGACTCAGAAAAAGTAAATATTCCGAGC
>JAUWBW010000016.1 GCA_030609665.1 Methanosarcinaceae archaeon
CAACCCGGAAATTCGTGAGAATGCAGCACAGGCACTTGGCAAGATCGGGGATGAGAGGGCAGTAGATCCCCTCATTGAATTGCTAGCTGATGAACAACAGGAGATTCGAAAAGCTGCGGAAGATGCTCTTGCAAATATCGGTGAGCCGGCAGTAGGACCACTAACAAAGGTTATGAACGACCCTGATGAAAACTACCTTTCCCGGGAGAGTGCAATAGACGCTCTTGGGAAAATTGGAGAGCCGGCAGTGGAACCCCTGATTAAGGCACTGGATAATCTCGATTTAGAACTTCGTGCGATGGCTGCACATTCTTTACGTGAGATAGGGGAGCCTGCAGTAGATTCCTTGATACAGGCACTGGAAGATGATAACCCACAGGTCCGTGCCCGTGCTGCTGAAGCACTTGGTGGAATAAAAGATGAAAGAGCAGTTGAACCACTTACAAAAGCATTAAATGATGAATATGAGCTGGTTCGCACTTTTGCAAAAATGGGTCTTGAAAGGATGGAAAATCAACAACAAACTGGGGTTATCGCCAATTATGGAAAAGAACGAGAATTTTCTATCGAAGATGAGAGGCGAGAGTGGCTCGATAAACTTGATAGCATCGGAAGTGGAGTAAAAGGGGATATGCAGGTATATCTTTATCCTGATAGTTCTGTTATTTCCTACGGTTATGGTTATCAAGGTTATCTAACTGTTTCTTTTTTGGAGGGTTCCGATGTTAATGAAGCCTTAATGGATGAAATTTACGGGATATTTGACCAGCAAGGCATGCAGATGGAAATCGATGATATTCCAGTGGTGTTCCAGTTCGAAAGTCTGCCAGTAGAAGATATCGAGCTACTTGAAACACCGGGTTTTACAGCTATTACACTTTTAATAGCGTTTTTAGGTTTGTTTTTAAAGAAATAAGTTTGTGCAATATGAAGAGGTAACATGAAACAAATAAACATACTGTTCGCCCTAATACTGCTGTTGGTATCAACAAATGTAGCAACAGCCGAATTAATTGCAGAATCCGCTGAAATTCCTTACCAGATCAATAATTCAGATCGGATCATAGTTGGAACGGTAACTGACATTCAGCCATTCTATGATTACACTATTGTAACGATCGGTGTAGATGAGTGGCTAATGAATCCATTGTCTACAGAAACAATAACTGTCAAAACAAAGATCGGTACGAATGTTATCACTGAAGATGAACCTACATTTGCTCCAAACGAGACCATAATCCTGATGCTTGAAGATGTCAACATTAGTGAGGACAGGTTCGGGGTTGTGTTCGGTGAACCCGGGAAACACCCGCTATCTGACAGGGATGCCGTTATGGAAGCACTGGCTGCAAGAGAGCAATCACAAAATGAGGGCAATTCCGTAGACGAGGTAGACGAGATGATAGAGTATCCCCCGAATCCGGTTGAATTCCTTACGCCGACATCCGACCGAGGACTTGACATGGACGGCGACGGTCTGTACGATTATCTGGTCGTAGAGTTGAATGCACGTACCAGTGAACCCAGGAGATATTATCTCACAGGCGATCTGTATGTGTCGATGGGTACGTATGAAGAAAAAGGCATGACGGCAATGGAATTTCAGGTTATAGGATTGGCACCTGCCACTGTTTACCTGAATGAGACCGTCAAGACGATTGCAGTCAATTTCGAGGGTGGAAGCATCCGCAGCAGCCAGATAAAGGGTCCTTATGAGGTCAGCATCTCAGTGAGTAATGGAACATGGGGTTTTGGTAAGGCAATGGACTACACGACCGGTGAGTACGACTTTACACAGTTCGAGATGCCTGATGTGCTGTTGTCAGGTCCGGTGCGTGCAAGAAATGATGCTATCGAACTGGCACGAATGAAGGCATCAGAGATTGGTGTGGAAATTGGAGATGTGGAGGAGATCGAAATATTCGCGGATAGGGGGCAGGAAATATGGCACTTCAGCTTTGAGGGTGAAAATTTCAGTGAGAGGTTTGTGGTTCATGGTAACACCACCGATGATGTTGAACACTGGACTATGGACGCGGTCCCGAAAAGTGGTTTTGACATACCCGGCATCAGTGTAGCTGGAATATTGGTGGTGCTGTTGGGTGCTGTCTTACTGGCGCTTGGTAGAAGGCGAACATGAACAAAACTACTGCACGAAACAAGTACCTCATGTTCTTTGCCATAGGCATAATCTCCTTTTACCTGAGCGGCTATATTTTAAGAGGTATACATCCACCCCAGTCGGTCTATTTGATGCTGCTGGTCTACTGGATACTGTTTGGCATTGGAATACTGGTCTGCAAAGAACGCTCGCGCGGTTTTGTGGTAAAGGCGTTTGCCGTATCCTTTGCAGCATTATTCCTGATCTCTGCCGGTTTCTTCGCATGGGGTGCTTATAATCATATTAATTCCAAAGCCATAGATGCCGAACGATTGCAGACAGTTCCCGATGAGTTTGCTGTTGTGACGGAAGAGGAATTGAACGAATATCCTGCACTCAAAGAAGCGATCACAAGCCAGAGTATCGTGAAAGTGCGTCCTGGTGAATGGCGGCGGACGATAGATTATCTTACTGAAAAGGGCTCACATACAATAAAAGTTGGCAATGAATATTATCTGATCGGGTTCATGACTGCGTAATGGTGAGTGTTGGTTGGGGATTCACTTGTCCTGCTACACCCCTCCAAGTAAAATGTCAGCGGCTGAGATGGAGAAATATGGTATAGAAGCAATTCCCATAAGAGAACTCAAAGGGCGCGCCGATGATCTACATATGGCACCTGAAACAGTTGAAGAGCTATTGAAACAGGGAGAGCAAATATACTATGCTCACAACTTGCCTGTTGTAGTAACCCCGCACCAGCCTGAACCGCCAGTCTTCCTTCTCAATATACTCGAAAAATTCGGTGAAAAATAAACAATGTATAAGGGATGAAAACATTCATAAATTTCTTTTTTCTTTTTTTTATTTCGTACTCACACTTTCGCATATCACCTCGGGCCAATCTATTGTATGATTTATCTCTTTTTTGATAGATAGTACCGTCTCATTGTTTAAATCTATGGCAATTTTGTATATTTCCCCTCCCACCATATGTCCTTCCTTACTCGTGTTCGAAGTTATTATTTCATGATGTTCCCCTCCGATTCGAAAAAATAACTCGGCGTAAGTTTCGTTCCATATTATTCCACCTGCTGAAGGACATGGTTCACCACCAATCAATTCCTGCACCATCTCATCTTTCAAAGCTATTTCTCTCGCTTTTTGCCCCCAATCTATTCTTTCTATTTCAGGTGAATCATTAGTTTCTTTTGTATGGTTTATCAGATTTACTCCAAGTATGCCTGTGTCGAATGTACCAATGATAACTAATATCGCCATAAGTGAGAGGATTGCAACAAATATTATTTTTTTCATTGCCACCACTTCTCTTCGCCATTCACCAAATATCCATTGTCCTGATTCGATCTGATCAGAATAACCAGCATCTATTTTCATATGTTGCACCATGTAATTAGTACCACTTCATAAAAACAATTTGTAGTATATATATATTTTGTATTAAGGCATCCACTTCAAAAATCAGGGTAAAGTTCACATTCGGATTATCTAAATCAAGTGCATCAACAGGCTTTCGATTCCAAGATAGTATCAGTTACTCTCTAATTTAAAGTGGATACCTCTTTTTTATTTTCAGAATGATTTACCCGCCCAACCCGGAACCAATAATGCCACTATTTTTGTGGAATATATAGTGTTCGGTCAAAACCGAACATCTTCAATAGTTTTAAATAGTAACGATTGATAAAGTAAAGCTGCATGCATAAATTGGGGCACCTCTACATAAGCAAAGGAGGTATATGATTGAAGAATAGAATAGTAGTTGTATACTGGTTTGTGCTCTGGCAGGTTTAACGTCGATAACGGCAGCAATACAATTTGATATTAGTTTGCAGATGTTCATAATCTTGCACCTGTTTTTGTTTGTGTTAATCTATAATGTGCAGGACTATTCATATAACAGCAATTTAGTGGCGCTGTCATGTAAAGTAGAGGTAAGTGATGGTTATCAAATTAAAAGTGGAAGAGTTTAGAGCGAATTTGACATTTTCGTTATACATTTTCAGAATTTATAGTAAGGTTTTTCTAAAAAGCCCTCAATACAATAAAGATAATGCATATGAAATCCATAGTTTTAGATCAACAAAAATTCGAAGCTTTGTCTTCAGAAATCCGAATTAATATCTTAAAGAGTCTTAATAATCGTCCGATGACTGTCTCTGAGTTGTCTAAAGAGATAGGTTCTGCAAAATCTACATTACATAACAATCTTCATATCCTAAAAGATACTGGTTTAATTGATCTCAAGAAAGATGAACGTAAGTGGGTGTACTACAAGTTGACTTCAGAAGGAAGCTATCTGCTACATATAGATCATCCTGAGAAACAAAATCAGTTTAAAATATTAATCGTTCTTGGAATATCAGTAGTGGCTTCAATTGCTTCTGGGCTAATGCTTTTACTTGATTTTTTGGCAAGAAATACAATGGAAAATTCTGAAAACATTGACTCTATCTCGAATACAAATGAATATATTATGAAAATTGTTCTGTTTTTCTTTTCAATACTATTGCTTTATTTTCTATTTAGAAAAATGCGAAATGATTGATTCAATAAACGGTTTTCATTTTGGACGAAATTTTTGAAACCAATTTATTAAAGGTCCTCCCACCATTGGTATTCAACGAGCCTACTTTCTTACATATATTTATCTATTTTGTTCGTTAAAAGTGAACATATTAGTTAGTCTTAACAGTTTTGCAACCTTCTTTTATTTGATTCCAAAAAAGACTAACTAAGGAGGTTAGAAACAATGTTACGAAAATTTCCAATGAATGGATTTGTTTGCGTAATGTCTGCATTGCTAATCCTATGTACACTAACAGCATCAGCAACTCCTGATGCGATGTTAGATCGAAGTAGGACTCAATTTGGAGACCTTGATGCTACAACTATTAATTACATTAATGCAAGATTTGAGGAAGTAATAGATGATCTTTTTTTAATTTCTGATATAAGTATAATTTACGACTACCAAAGTGGATCTTTAAGCGATTATGATTTTGTAAATGGCATAAATCAGCTCGATGATACAACAAATACAAACATTGTCTTAATCCATACACATGGGGGCAGTAGCTTATTTAGTAGCTATCTATGCTTTAAAGATGACAGTAAGCTTTATGATTCAGATGTAGACAGTTGGATGGATTTAAGGGATGGATCCTTCATTTTTGCAGGGGCATGTAAATCAGCAAAATATACTGATTTAGGCAATGAGTTTATTGACAAAGGTTTTGACGCGTATTTTGGATATAATGATAATGTATATACAACGCACAATGCACTATTTTATTCAAATTTTTTTGATCTGGCAACTTTCACGAATGTTCCAGTTTCAACGGCTGCCCTATATGCAGCAAATCAAGTGAAACAAGAATACGGGGACGATACGTCTGTAGCTGATTATCGCTTTATTGGCGACTCTTCTTTATGCTTAAGAACTTGATAGGAGGTAATTGTTTATGAGATATGCAAAATTATTGATGGCAGTGAGTGTAATTCTACTGTTTACGATGTCTTTTTCATTTGCTTTTGGCAACCATGCCACAATCTTTGAAAAAAAAGATGTCAATATGTCTAAATATATTGATCATTCGAATGAATCCTTAAATTTAAATTTTTCAAACGCAAAAACTCAGGTTAAATCAGAAAATCCAAATATAATAATAGAATCGATTTCAGGGGGTTTGGTGAATGATGATGTCTTTGGGAAAATATGGGTACTAACCTCTGAAACGTCTGAAGGTGCTGTTATCTTCTCTGGAATAAGTGCTGTTAATGGAAATACCGTATTCATCTACGATGGTTCCAAAAACAGACGTGGTATCGATATGATTATTACTTCAGATGATGCTGTGGAAATTGCTAATGAGTACATAATGAACAAAAAGGTTGATGATAATATCGTTTTTGCTAACGTTCGTTACCATGCTCCTGCTGCTGATGATCTCCCTGCGACATATGGCATTCATTATAAAAGGATGATTAAAGGGACGCCTTCAATGTCTGATGGTATTATAATTAACGTAAATGCAGAAACTGGCGAAGTGTCAAGCTACCAAAGAAGATGGTCTATGTCTGAAAGTCAAATTGTTAACATCAGCATAGAACCCACAATTTCAGCAGTTGATGCAGGAGAGATCTTGAAAAAATATATGGTATCCAGTTATCCCATATACCAAAAGAAGAATGTGGCAGAAGGGATGAAGGTTCATTCATCAGAACTTATATGGAAAGATCATAATTATCGTGAAACGAACTCTCATGACATACGCCTTACTTGGTGGATTCATTTTGATGATCCTTCATGTGATAAAATCGATTTAAAGCGGGCTGCATGGATAGATGCTCATTCGGGAGAAGTTCTTACCGTTGTATATTCGATTGGTTAACCCTTGAGCCTGTAATACAGGCTCTTTTTGTATCCACTTCAAAAACTATGGTAAACTGCACATTCGGATTATCTAAATCAAGTGCATTATCAGGCTTTCTATTCCAAGATCGTATCAGTTACCCTCTTATTTAAAGTGGATACCTCTTTTTTTATAGTATATATTTTGTAAAAATATATAATCCGAGTTAAATCGACCGGAGGGAGGATTTTCTTGTTTTCAGGATTATTCACCAGGTCAAGCCGGACCCTACATTGCCACTATTTTTATAAAGCAAGTGGTGTTCGGTCAAACCGAACATTTTCAAACCTATTATGTAGTTCGGGTGCGTTTAAGAAAAGTGTGAGGGGTTCAGATCTACATATTAGAAACATCTAAACCCCAAATCTTGCCCTGAAGGCATGGTTAGGTAGGTTTTAAGGTTACTTAAGGTTTGTCTGGTTTTGCCTCAGGGGGAAATGTAACATGAGAGGTGAAATAGAATGAAAACCAAATATGAAATTTGGAATAAGCGCGATGCTCGTTGCAATGGTGCTACTGAGCATGGCGTTTGTACCGGCAGTGAGCGCTGCTACAGAAAAACCAAGTGAACAGCAGATGCCAGAAGAAGTAAAACACTGGATTGAAGAAAACACTATCAACGAATCGATGAAACTGTGGAGGCAAAATCAAACAGAACAATGGATGCAAAAACATAGTGTAAATGTCACATCAACTACAATTTACAGGTATGAGAAAGGATATCTGGAAATAAAAGAAATATATATTGGCAAAGACCTGGAAAATAAAGTTGGGATCAACGAATTCACAAAAGTACGCAAAATCCCAGTGGATGCAACAACTGTAGAAACTATTTCTGTAGATGGCGAAACTTTCAGTCTGGAAGAAGGAAATGAAATAGTGCTTGTGACCGAAATAACAGTAATAATAACGAGTGAAACTGATCCGTTTCCCTGGTGGAATTATGGTTATGAATATCCTCAATGGACATGGTCAGAAGACAGTGGTTCCTATGACAGGGAAGACCCAATAAATCTGGCATGGGAGTGTACCGACAGAAGTACGGTGAAATCAAGGATATTGGACCAGGACTGGACTGATGTATTTTACCCATTCGAGGAAAAGCAGTATGTCTCTGATCCACAAAATGGCTGGATGTTGGCTGACGGCGTGGCTGACGATTTAGAACGTGAGTGGGGCGGATATCATGCAAGGTTGTGGGAGATGTCTAACGGTGATGTCGTTGCAAATGCGCATCATGATACAAGGATTCCTCACCGGGCAGACGAATACGAGCCTGCGGAAGATCTGGTTGGCGGATTTTTTGACAACGATCTAACGAATTGGTGGGTGTTATATGATAACTGCGAACTTGACAACTACGTAGCAAGCCCTCTCAATGATGGGGATGCCACCTGTATCTATGGAGTCGGCAGTTAAACAATAGAAATTCGTTAAAGAGCAGGAAGGTGGTAAAACCACCTTTCTTTTTTTTTCAGGAGGCTATATGACTGATAACCAAAAAAGATTGATTCACTTAGCAATCATAATATTACTTCCACTTTTACCTGCGTTGCTGATAGTGGGGTATAATTTATATTTAATACCAGCATTTGATATTGATGAATGGTTTGGAATACTAATTTTCAGTGCCCCATCAGCACTCATCATTTATTATGGATATGCAACAGGAAACAAAGTCGTTGCCACACTATGTGGAGCGCTATTACTCCCTCTTGTAGACATTTATACTGGAATCCTTCTTGAGCTGTTTGACCCGGAATTTATAATGGCAGGTCTTAATTATTGGTTGCGCTGGAGAAGGATAATTAATTATGCACCCTTTACACTAATCTGTGGATTAATGGGATATTTTGCATCAAGAAGAACAAAAGCATCGCTTTTAGCTTCAGTCTTGTTGGGTATATTATTTGTTTTCATTATGGCTTCACTCGCATTAACTTAAGAACAGAGGCAAAATGAAAAGAGAAGTAATTTAGCCACTGATTGCATCTTTCATATTTTTTTGTTATTGTAGTTGTTGTTGAGAGTGTACATCCTCTCCATAAGATATTTGGTAATTACGGGGTAAAGGTTGAGACTAATTATTACTACTCTATACATTTTCCCTTTGGCCCATAAAATTGGATCCATTGTAGAGACCTATCGGTCATTTGGGAAGTAAGGACTCTGAAGGGTATTTCCTGAAGTATTTCAACAATCCGGTGCGGGACATGGCAGCAAGAACCCTGGTCGAGGATACATCATCCATCGGGGTGTCAGGTTTTCAGGAAGTGCTGCGGCGGGAAGTGCTGGATCGGATCATGGAGGAGTCCGGGATCGCAAGGGAATCGTTCCTGATGGAGAAACTGTTAAAGGAGATAGCGGTTGACAGCAGCTGCATATGGTCTTTTTGAGGTGAGAACGGTACTGGATTACGGCGCGATCGAGACGGTCCTTATTGCAGATAAGATCTCAGGCTTGAGCGTGAAAAGGAGATATTGATTCCCTGCTGCAGGCTGAGGAATATGTGCAGGGAACGGTGGTTGTTTTCAGTACGGAATTCGAGCTCGGGCTGAAGCTGCATGCACTTGGGGGAATCGCAGCACTTTTGAGGTTCAAGATTTGAGTGAGTTGAAAGACATAAATTTAACTATATCTGGCTCGATGGCTGGATTTACAGAATATTTCTTGAATTTGCCATCAGTTTCAAACATGACCACCCTATCATTGCTGAAATTTTCAATATGCCAGTGTACAGTGCTTTTATCCAGATGAAAACTCTCTGCAAGTTCTTGATTCGTTATCCCGAGATTTTCCAGAATAGTCCGGAGGAGCAGCCTGCTCGTATCATTTCTAAGATGTGATGCTATTATTTTTTCATTGTCTTTCCTGATTCCCATATTTTTAAAGATCCTTGTGAATTTACCGGTTTTCATCAAAGTGATTTTGTTATCGGCTTCAAGTTTTTCAATATGGTATTTCACAGTTCCCCTGTTGATATTCAGTTCTTTTGAGATTTCAGCCATGGTACATCCCTGGTTGTTCAAAACATACTTTGAAATGTTTTCTCTGTTCGAATTTTCAAATATGTTTTTAACCCTGCCGAAAACTATGGGGATCACTTTGAAAAAACCAAAAAAAGTAACCAAGTATCCCGATATGTAAGCGATCTTTATCCGCAAAGGAAATTCCCGGAATGACAGGGTTGTATCTGCACCGCCTGTATCGATAGACGGACTATCGGGGAGGTTTTCATCGTGGGGTGTTACAATGTATCCTCCCTCTTCTGCATGAGCTGCGATGCTAATGCTCAAAAGAAAAAACAGAAGTAAACCTATCCTCCGCATAGATTCAATCAGGACGTCTTAGATATAATAGTCTTCTGTTCCATCCACGCTGTAACCATATACCTCGTAATTCCAGGTGCCTCTGGCTATGCCGTTTGGATTTCTTATATCGAGATTTATTCTACCATCAGTGACCCCGTCAGCATTGTCAAAGTACGGACCCAGCACATAACCGTCTACAGTGTGTATCGTCAGTCTCAGCGAGTCCGTTGAATCTCCCCAGTTTAGATCTACATTTAACACCGTAATATCAGTATTCACAATTTTGCTGTGCAGGTTTGTCTCGCCCTGCGTGATCGTGTCGTAGACCCACAGGATGCCGATGTCGCCGCCAGTATTCCCAGTGTTCTGTACGGGTGTTACGACATATCCACCTGAATTTGCTGTAATTGTTTTCTCTTCACTTACCGCTGTAGCAAGAGATGCTGTAAGCAGCAGTATAAGTGCTATAACTCCTATCTTTTTAAACATTTTGATCACTCCATTTAATGAATCACTTCTAATGTAAAAAAAGATACTATTTATATTTTCTGTCCAAATCGTCCAACTGAAGCAGAACAGTTGGATGATTTGGATAGAAAGTATTTATAATGCGAGTTTCTTAGAAAAAGATGCAAACATCACAAATTGATGTTGCATGGGGTTCAACTGAAACTACCAAAGATCGATTGAACCCCAAGCATTGCCCGAAGGCATGGTAATATTCGCTTTATATTTACTTAAAACCAGCGCTGTGCCTGAAGGGAAAAGAAAATACAAAGGAGTGAAAGAAATATGAAACAGAATAAAGGAATGCGGTTAGGCGCGCTGCTTGCGGTAATGTTGCTGATGAGCATGGCGTTTGTACCGGCTGTGAGTGCTCAAGCCGAAATTGCCTGGTATGAACACATGCTAGAATCCAATGGAGTCATGATCAATGATTTTGATGTAAAATTGGACAACTATGAAAAAGTAGGGGATAAAATTCACTATGACGGCAATTTCAAAATCGATGTTGAGAGAAGCGTAGATAGTAAACTCAAAAAACTGAAGGCGAAAGGAACTATTTCGGGTTTAGTCAATTCAGATGGTTCGATTCATGTTGAATATGTTGGAAACAACTTCAATTTCATCACGGATTCTACAAAGATCGGGGAAGATAAAGAGAACATAGTGTATCAATATGAGCAAACATTAACGATTGATGGCAAAACACAAAAATTAAACGAAATCGTCGAAGTGCCAAAATCACAAATGAATGTTGTTGACGAGGGAATATCATTATCTTTAACTGATGAACAGTCTGATAGTTTACTGAGTTCAAAAACAAAGGTAGATTTGCCAAGTACCGCCCCCTGGGGATCGCTTTTAATTTACAATGATGTTCAGTACGCTGATCTTTTTGTAACTGGTGGAATTATTTGTGCCATATTGGCATATTTCGGTTTAGGACAAGTTGCATTGCTTGGTGCTGTTGTTCTTGCCATTGCACTTGCGATACCCGAATATTATGATGTTGATATGCGTGACATATACATTGATTTTTTCTTAACAATAAACCCAAGTTCCCCATTGTATGTCGAAATTGATTATTTTTACTATTGAGAGGGCGACCTCTTATTTTTTTTGTTGAGAAAAATCAATCATTATATAAAATTGTATATTGTTCAGAGGATTTCAAATGAATATAAAATTGATGAATGGCATATCCTATGCATTATTTATTGTAAGTTTTACAACGGCATTTTATGTTGCCTATATGCAATGGTTTGAAGACATTTTTATTCCATCTCTCTTATTTATTTCAGTGATTTTTTCATTGATTGCAGGAGCCATTAAAGAGTATGTCAAGAAACGAAAAAATTAATTTGTTTTATCTACACTTGCCGCTGCAGCAAGAGATGCTGTAAGCAGCAGTATAAGTGCTATAACTCCTATCTTATTAAACATTTTAATCACTCCATTTAATGAATCACTTGTGACGTGAAAAATATACTATTTATATTTTCTGTCCAGATCATCCAACTGAAACAGAACAGTTGGATGATTTGGATATAAAATATTTATAAGGATGACTCAATGGTACTTGCAAACATCAAAAATTGATGTTGTATTGTGGGGTTCAACTGGATCTACCAAAGAACGGCTGAACCCCAAGTCTTGCCCTGAAGGCATGATTAGGTAGGTTTTGAAGATATTTAAGACTTGTCTGATCTTGCCTCTCAGGTGACATAAACTAAGAGGTGAAAAGACATGAAAGGAAGAACGAAACCGAAAGGAATCGCATTGTGGATGGTGCTAATGATGCTATGCGTCACAGTGCAACCAGCCATGGCGTGGGGTGGACTCACCCATTACAGCATAGATAGAGACGCAGACAAGGACTCGTATGAGGAGCTGTCTGCAGCAAATGCTCCGGATGCATTTTTGATAGGGGACAGAGATCTATATGATTTCGTACATAGCGAAATCTCCCCCTATATATTATATGGTCCGCTTGGCATCCCTCTCATATTTGTTGCGGATAATGATGCACAAGAGCGATGGGGCACTGGGTGGATGACACACATCACAGCAGATCGGTCAGCTCATGGACATTCTACATACTATCCGGGTGACGATTGCTACTATGAAGCAGCCGGTGGAGACTACTTTGTATCGGCATTCGGTGGCGATGTGTTATCCCTTTGGTTCCATGAAGGATACTGCCCGTCGAATGTGATAGTGCATCAATACCAGTTGGAAGATGCATTCGAACTGTACGACTCGATGCATAGCACAAACTATGCTGATGACTACGATCCGGATCAATATGTGGCGGATTACACAGCTCTGATTGCGATTACAGTGGCAGATCAAACCGCGATAATAGCCGGTGGCACGACCCTGCTTCAATGGGCATACGACGCATACCATGAAGAATACGATACATATTATCCACAAGCAGTTGAAGATGTGGAGGATCTGGATAGTTACGGATCATCACGTCTATCACTGCCGCTGTATGGATCATTAGTTTCGCTGAATGTTTCAGATACCGAAGAGGAACATGCAACGATGGTTAAAATCAAGATGGAGGTTGGAAGGCGATTAATCGACGAAGGATTGCTGATACCGCATGAAGAATTTGATGCAGAGACTGGAGCTGTCACAGTCAGTATTGAGCAAACAGTTGGTAACGAGGAACTTGTAAAAGCATACAAGCAATATCTTGGAGAATCTATCGAGAGATATACCGGTGAAAAAGCCACATTTCTCGAAGCTATCGATGACAAGAGGCGCGTAACGATCGATGACATCGAGAGGGATCATCCGGATCTGTACCAGAAATTGACTGAGAAAGGACTGATTGATGAAACAGGAGAACTGGTTGAGAAAAGACCACATGACCGGTGAGAACTAATGGAAATGGTTGGGCTATACTACCCAACCACCTATTTTTTTAGTCTGTACAAATCAGATACGTAACAACCATAAGAATTATCTAATTGCGCAACCCAGGTTACAATCATGAAAACAAAATTAATTATTTTTGTTATAATTATCTGTATTAGTGCATCAGGGTGTATGGGTATGATAGGCAGAACATCATTTACATACGATGTAACTGTTTCACCAGTTAATGGAACTGCAATCATCTATGTTCCGATTGCAGTCGATGAGGATGGAAGCGTATCAGAGGTTATGGCTAATCTTACAATCTATTCGTACCCGGATAACGTACCCAGTTCAAATGCAAGTTGCGAAATCATCGACACCATACATGGAAAAGCGCTGGAGATAATAACAGATGAACCGATCAGGATAAAGAACGATATTAGCCAGAGAGGACGTGCCGAACTGAACATTACGCTGTGGAATGAGACGTTTGAAAACGGCAGCACAACAGGCAGTATATGGATGTATGTGGACAGTTCGAGCACCGCAGAAGATGTGAGCATTACATTTAAAGCTCGGTACGTACAGGTTGTTTTGGCATACGGTTATGGAGTCAGGATTACGACTGAACCGTATCTCGATGACGTTACTGCTCTAAAAAACGGATGGAATACATATCCGGTTTACGAAAGAAGGTGGGGGTAAAAGAGAGGATGTGTGTTTGGTTGATGCAACGATGGTTAAAATCAAGATGGAGGTTGGAAGGCGATTAATCGACGAAGGATTGCTGATACCGCATAAAGAAGTTGATGCAGCTCCCGTCTCTGTTTAACTAAATGATTCGACTTTGAAAGGTTGGCTTTATTGCTATAAAACCTGCCTGGTCCTGCCTCCGGGGAAATGAAAAGGAGGTAAATGAAATGAAAGTAAATATGAAAGTATCAATTGGAGTTAGCAGCATTTGTACTGCTGCTGTATGCTCATTATGTGGGTCAGTTGTTATGGGGCATTATGACAGTAGCCTTTCTCTTCTGGCTATGGATGCTGATCGACTGTCTGCAAAGACCTATTGAACGATTCCCAAATGGCGGTGAGTATGATCAGCTGATTTGGTGCCTTGCCATATTCTTTGTGCATTTTGTAGGTGCGGTAATGT
>JAUWBW010000108.1 GCA_030609665.1 Methanosarcinaceae archaeon
GCATTTAATGCAAAAACCATACATTCGATTGCTGAGTCCATATTGAAAAGAATTGATGATAGATGATATTCTGCCCCCCGGATGCCACTTATAGGTGACAAAGGTGGCGTCCAAGAATGGACTCCACGATAATGAATTTCAACGCCAAGAATTCGATTATATAATCCGTATAATCCACCTCGAAACTGACCAAACCAATCATCTTTGTCACCTAAATTATAGCTCTGGTTTGCTAAAAGTGCAAAGTTATCTAAATCTTTATAAGACGATAAATCAAATTCTAAGGTGTAATCATTAGACATTTTATTATCACTCCAAATATTTCATATAACGTTGTATATCTGAACTTACTTCGTATATCTCACTTATTTAGTGTTATGTCCGAACCTGAACCCGCCATATATCCTTCTGGATAAACTTCAATCATCACATACCCTTTTTCACTCTTCTTCTGCAGTATGTTTTTCGACTTACCACTCTAACACACTATCCACACAACCAACCCGACCGCAGTGCGCCTCACGACACCCTCCCGAAATAACTATCCCTGTACTGAATTGTACAGGGTCTTCATATACTTAAATAAAACGATTTCTTGCTTTGAATCCTGAGGTGGTTACCAACCCTTACCCAAATCCCGTAGTGTAGGGCTTTGTGTATAAAGTACGTCCTGTGTAAAAAGAAAAGAGTCTGTGTATAAAGTCGGGGCATAATTCGACTTTATACACAAAGCCCATATGTGCCATTGGTAGTGTGGTTTTGGGTGCCGTCAAAGAACTTTGGTTTTTCACTGATCTTCTTGATTGGAGAAGAAAATCCCCCACCTGCGGTCGTATTAACCTAAGGACATTAAACGCTGTACAAGGAGCCAAACAAAGTCAGACTATAATTTTCTAAATTATATCAACGAGACGAGAAAACGCTCACTTCGTTCACGTTAACTCGGACTATCTATTTAAAAAATATATACTACGAGAAAATCGTAAAATTAACAGAAAAGAAAGTGAGCTGCATATTCAAGCAAAAATATATGAGGAATACAATCAACAACACGAAATTACATCGTTCATTGTTGCTACTTTCATGTTACTTATACAACTTCGCTAATATGGCTCAGTTCATTGATGTCGATGAGTGTGGACATTGCATTTGTGTGGATCGGTATTCCGTATTCCTGCACGGCTGCCATTGGATTTGTGCCCCCAATTACCACGATCCCAATATGGTCTCTCTCGACAGGCACATTCAGAATGCTTGTGTTAGGTTCGCTGACTTCTAAGATTCCGCTAAATTCAGCATCCACCAGATCTGAAAGAGTACGCTCTATAACATCCCTGGCTGCAAGTGGACCTTCTCGCAAATTCGCCAGGATGTTTCCGTTACTTGTCCTGAGCATCTGTGTGACAGATGTAAGTTCCTGTGACATGAGGACTTCCAGCGGGTCAATGGTTGTACTTGTATAGGTCAAAACATCTGTAAATCGCACAGGATGGCCGTTCTTTATCTGAACGATCCCTCCCAGTTTTGGTTTTATTGGTATTCCGGCTTTTAGCAGGATGCCATCGATCGTAATACTGCAAACTGTTGCGATCCCGATCTTTCCCTTTTTAACAACAAGTTCCCCAATCGAATCCCCTTCGTGTAATATCTTTACGTAGGGGCTTACAGCTAAGCCGCTTGTAATTACCATTTTGAATATCTTTGCTGCATCATCAAGTGAGTTTTCATCTATCAATGAGATGTTAACTATGACGTCCCCTTCATTTGTTTTGGGATCAAATGTTGTCTTAAACATCAGATCTTCTATTGTAGATTGTGTGAACTGAATACTGGAATTATTTCTTTGCAATGGTTTACCCTCTAATCTTTAATTCTACATTCGATTAATATATTATATATTTGCTTGTAGAGAGTTTTGATTTTGTGACAGGTTATGCAGGTTGAAGTGGTGTTTACTTCACAGCAAACTTACGAAAGGTTAAAAAGCAACATTCACATTACTTATGCATCAATAATACCGCAATAACTATGGATATTTCCACAATAAGCGGAGGGTTCACAATAAAAGAAGAAATATGGATCGAGAAATACAGGCCCTTTGAACTTGGTGATGTCGTCGGGCAAACAGAAGCGATCGAGCGCCTCAAGTCATACATAAAATCAAGGAATCTTCCACACCTGCTTTTCTCAGGTCCGCCCGGTGTTGGGAAGACCGCAACTGCAGTTTCAATCGCAAGAGAACTCTTCAAAGATGAGTGGCGTGAAAACTTTACAGAACTCAATGCATCCGATGAGCGCGGTATAGATGTTGTCAGGAACAAGATCAAAAATTTTGCAAAAACATCACCTATCGGGGGCGCAGATTTTAAGATCATATTCCTTGATGAAGCCGATGCACTGACACAAGACGCACAATCTGCGCTTCGCAGGACAATGGAGCGATACACCAACAACTGCCGTTTCATACTATCATGCAATTATTCATCAAAGATCATAGAACCCATCCAATCCAGATGTGCAGTGTACAGGTTCCGCCCGCTGTCAGACGATGCCATATCAGAGAGGATACGCTACATAGCAAAGATTGAAGGGGTAGAGGTCGCAGACGATGGCATCGAAGCAATCGCATATGTAGCCCAGGGTGACATGCGAAAAGCCATAAATTCATTGCAGGCTGCAGCACTTATTGATTCAACCATACACAAGGATATGATCTACCGGATAACTACGACCGCACATCCTGAAGAGATCACTGACCTCATAAAAACAGCACTTGATGGTAATTTCACGGCTGCACGAAATAAACTTGATAAACTTGTTCTTGAACAGGGACTGTCCGGCGAGGATGTCATCGGTCAGATATACAGGGCAATGTTCGAACTGGACATACCCGATAAACTCATGGTTGAACTCATCGATGTTATTGGTGAGATCGATTTCAGGCTTACCGAAGGTGCAAACGAGAAGATCCAGCTTGAAGCACTTCTCGCTCATTTCGCACTAAGATCGGAGTAAAAATGCCATTCGAAGGACAATTGATCGAACTCTTTAGTTCAGTTCCACATTGGCTTTCGACGATATTATTAAGCGCAACACCCATTTCCGAACTGAGAGGCGCGATACCTATTGCAATAGGAGTGTATGGAATGGATCCTGTCGAGACATATATTCTCGCAGTCATTGGAAACATGCTGCCGGTTATCCCACTGCTCCTGTTTCTGGATCCGGTGTCCACATACTTACGCCGCTTCAAAATTGGAGATATGTTCTTTTCATGGCTATTCACACGAACCCATCACAAACACTCCGAAAGGTTTGAAAAATACGGCACCTTTGCACTCACAATATTTGTAGCAATACCGCTACCGGTCACAGGTGCATGGACAGGGTGCGCTGCCGCATTTGTATTCGGCATCAAATTCAGGCACGCCCTTTTAGCGATATCGGCAGGTATTATGATCGCAGGTGTTATCGTAACCGCATTTACGCTTGGCGGAATTAGTATAATCGATCTATTGTCATAACAAAATCAATTCGAAACGTTCATATTAGGTAATGTAATAAGAGAAAAATACGTTTAATATTCTGTAATTTAATATGTGAGGTATTTAACATGGCTAAAGCAAACAAGAAAATAGTACAATCTGATAAATGTACAGGGTGTGGAATTTGTGATTCAGTATGTCCAATCAACACAAAACTTGAGAAAAAGGACGATTTTGATCACGACACTGCAAAATTAGCGATCAGAGTCCGTAACGGAAGTGCAGTAGTTGATGAAGAAATATGCATCGCATGTGGTTCATGTGTGCGCAGCTGTCCGGTAGAATCTCTTTCTATCATAGAGATTGCGGCTACGTAAGTTTATTTTTTCTAATTATATAGTGCGTGTTAATTCGACCGAAAGGAGAATTTTCTCGTTGTATATAATTTGTAAAATTATGTACTCCAAGTTAATCTGAGCTTCAGCGAAGATTTTCTTGTAAAAAAGGAATGTTGTGATTTAAATTCACAACCTTTCCATTGCTAATTTTATATCTTCTGCTTTTACAGTTTTTCTTTTAGCGTGTTTTGCCAATACAATTGCTTCTTCTGCGATTTCCAGACCGTATTGTTCCAAAATCTCCGCAAGGGCAATCCCTGCAGTCTCACTGACTCTATGTGCACCTGCACTTCTTATTAAACGCTCAACAGGTGCATATGGTATAATTGTCACAAATATCACCTCCATATATTCTTAAATTCATAGTTAAATGATTATACGTTCTTTAATTAGAAAAAGGAGCATATATATCTTATTATTAAACGCGGATATGTAGAAAAATGTAGAAATATTCCAACAACATCCCAATCCTTCCGGATATGTAGATATGTTTATTGCCAAGTACCTCCATAGAAAGTCTAACAACTGTCTCACTTATCGGGAGGCTTATTATGAACAACAAACTGGCGCCTCATATCGAAGAGCTAACAAAGGCGCTTGAAAGTATAAGTACAAATATTGATGAATCAAAGATACAGGAAGAACTTGAAAAACTTCTGGATTTTCGCGTACCCCTGGATGAAGCAAAACGGACTATTATTCGCAAATACAAGTCCGCTTCAATGCCGGTAATGAAAATAAGGGACATCACAGCCGGACTCAAGGGGTTTGAAGTTACGGGGCGCATAATAGATGTTACAGAAAAAAGTGTGAACTTGCGCGGCAAGGACACAATCATATTTTCAGGCACACTTGCCGATGAAGATGGAGCCTGTTCTTTTACCGCATGGAGCAACTATTCGCTTAAGATCGGAGATGTTATCCGAATCAAAAATGCATATTCGCGCAGCTGGCATAATCGCTCTGAAGTGAATTTCGGAGAACGTTCTCATGTTGAAAAACTACCTGATGATGTGCTGCCATCAATAGATGAACTTACCAAAACCCCTGTCAAGAAACTGCGTGATGTTGCAAATACTGACCTGTCTGTAAGCTCTGTGGCAGTCATTCTTGAATTTTCCCACCGAAACGTTAACGTCAAAGGCGAGGAAGTAACAATTGTTGAAGGCGTACTTGCAGACGAAACTGCAAAACTTCCTTTCACATCATGGGTACCGCTTGATGGTCTGGATATTGGAAGCACCATCCGATTTGAAAAAGCATCAGTCCGGATGTTCAGGGGCGTCCCATCCCTGAATTTAAACGATAACACAACAATAAATGCTGTTGATGCATCAACTGAAGAACTGCCATTTACTTTTGAATCCGCAAATATGGTACCGGAGTCTATCCCAATCAGTGAGATAATGGAGAAGGACGGGATGTTTGACGTTATAGCACTTGGAAATATCATATCAATAAGACCCGGGTCAGGTATTATTACCCGGTGTCCCGACTGTAACCGCGTGATCCAAAAGAACACCTGCCGCGTGCATGGGACTGTGGAAAGTGTGAAAGATATGCGCATCAAAGCGATACTGGATGATGGAACAGGTGCGATTTCAGTGATGCTGAATCGGGAACTTTCCGAGATCACATATGGCAGGAGTATGGTCGAAGCGGAAAATATAATCCAAAAAGCAATGTCGCAGGACGCGGTATTTGAAGACATGAGGCAGGTTCTTACCGGAAAGTATCTCGCAGTTCGGGGCAATACGTCAAGTACCGAGTTCGGTGTCATGCTTGTGGCAAAATCTGCATGGATGCCTGATAATAATATCAATGAGCGCGTGAATGTACTCATGAAGCGTCTGGGAAATAACAAAGAAGAGGAGGCTGACAATGGTTGAGAGAGAAGTTGCACAACGTCTTTTTGCAAAGGAGTTCAATGATTCCAAGTTCAATATACATCCAAAACCGGACGAAGTTAGTCACGATGGCGGGCATGCTCCTAATTTCATTGTCAGTCCATTGGGATCTAAAATAAACAGGCTATTTGCCGCAGGGGTTGTTACAGAGATCGATAATATCGGAACCGAGCATGACCTGTGGCGGGCACGTGTGGTTGACCCAAGCGGCGCTTTTATCGTCTATGCAGGACAATACCAGCCCGAAGCTGCGATATTTTTGTCTACTATGGAGGTTCCCGCATATGTTTCAGTTGTCGGGAAAGCCCGAATATATGAACCGGAAGATGGCTCTGTGTTCGTTTCCATTCGACCTGAAGATATCAATGTTATCGATGCAGACATACGTAACCGCTGGATCATAGATGCCGCAGAACTGACACTTGACAGGATCGATGCTTTTTCAATGGCACTTGCAAGCGGTCTGAGCGGATCAGAACTTTTTGAACATCTGGTACAGAACAATATCCCAAATGGACTTGCAGAAGGCATTATTCTTGCTCTTGATTATTATCACACGGATGCGGATTACCTGCAAAAATTGAAAGATACGGTGCTGGATTGCGTAAGATCCATTGGCTCGGGATCAGGTGATGAAAATGCAGTTCCTGACGAGGATCTTATTCTTGAACTTATGAAAGAGATGGACACCGGAAAAGGTATCGATTATGCGGAACTGATCATAATCGCAAAATCTCGCGGAATGGCTGAGAATGTGATCGTTGCAGCGGTTCGCAAACTGCTTGCAAGGGGCATGTGTTACGA
>JAUWBW010000243.1 GCA_030609665.1 Methanosarcinaceae archaeon
ACAAAACGAAAGGCAGAGGGTTCGACTGACAAACTGCGCCCTGAAAAAGTGGAAAAAAAGACCGTGCGGCTTGGAATTCGGGTGGAGGATGTGGAGTTCCATAAATTTTCCAACCGCCTGCGGGTTCATGGCGTGATCGAACACGGAATGGATGTGAGTTCATACCATACACTGAATATTGAGGATGGAGTGAACCTGTCTATCAATAAAATATGGAAAAAGGACCAACTCGAAAGAGTGAACGAGGCTGAAGCCGCAGCCAAACGACCGAAGGTCGTTATTGTAGGTATAGAGGAAGGAGATGCCGATATCGGACTTGTGAGACATTACGGCATCGAAATGTATTCACATATCACACAATCCTCGGGCAAAGGCGAAGGGACATTGCGTGAAGTGTTTTTCAAAAGCATACTTGACCAACTGAAATATGCTGCTGCGGAATCCGAAACAATTGTGGTGGCTGGCCCCGGGTTTACCAAAGAAGATTTCATGAAGTACTTGAGATCCAACGATCCGGAGATGGCAGAAGGAATTCTAACGGAAGACACGTCATCCATCGGTATGTCCGGTTTTCAGGAAGTCCTGCGGCGAGGGGCTGTAGATCGGATCATGGAAGAGTCACGGATCGCAAGGGAATCTTCACTTATGGAAGAACTGTTAAAGGAGATTGCACTGGACGGAAAGGCAGCCTATGGTCCTGAGGAAGTGAAAAAGGCTCTTGATTATGGTGCTATCGAGACGCTTTTGGTTGCGGATGAGATGCTGAGACTTGAACGTGAAAAAGGGAACATAGATTCACTGCTGATGGCTGTGGAACATGCACAGGGGAAAGTTGTGGTTTTCAGTACGGAGTTCGAGCCCGGACAGAAACTTCATGCGCTTGGCGGGATTGCAGCGCTTTTGAGATATAAGATATGAGGCTCGATTGACTATTTTCTTTTTATGGCTTTCTGGTTTTCTATCGACAAATATTTGTATCACGCATACAACATAATATGTATGACAACTAATGTAGTACAATTAAGAATGCCACACGCATTACTAAACGATATCGAAAATCTGGTCATGAAAGGATATTACAAAAATAAAAGTGAGGTAATTATCGATGCACTGCGCCATTTTGTTGATGCAAAGAAGACAAAGAGCGATGTAGCACAATATCTGCATGAAGAGATGATGGGGATGCATGTGAAAAGAGAGTACACCACAGATGAAATTGATCTTTTGTGGGACAAAGTGAGATTAGGAAAAGAATGGAAGGAGCGTTTTGGATCAGATGCCGACAGCGTCATGACATCTCTTCGGGGAAGACAATGATATTCATTGATACAGATCTCTTTGTGATAGAAAAACTATTCAAAAACGACGACAGATATGATATAACAACACAATTCTTAAACGAAGTTACAAAGGACAGATGCACTTCAGTATATAATTTGTTTGAACTACTTGGAATTGCCTCTTTTAATCTGAATAAAACCGATTTAAAAAAATTGCTCAAAGGGTTTTCTGATGTATATAACGTGAATGTACTGTTCCCCAATACTTCATATGATTCTACTGAGTCTTTTGTGGAACAGTTGTTTGACAATACGTTTGAGAAGATCAGCTTAAAAATGAATTTTATGGATGCTATGATCCTGAATCTGGCCGAAGAACATAATTGTTCAACATTCGTCACATGGAATTTGAAACACTTTGAAGGACGTACTGATATTCCTGTACGATCTCCCAAACAAATGTTGTCTAAAAAGTAATCAAGTCAACATGATTGTTCGATAGTTGTTGCAGTGCATCATATAAAAATATACATACATCACATCAGACAAAAACCAAAAAGAGCCGTACAAAAATATGCTTGACCTGCTGAAAACATCACTGACAGAAGCCCCAATAATCAAAAGGGGAGAATATTACTATTTCATACACCCAATATCTGACGGAGTGCCCATACTCAATCCTGAGTTGATAGTTGAAGTATCAGATCACATTTTGGAAATTGCAGATACGGATGTGGATCGGATACTCACAGTGGAAGCAATGGGAATCCCGATCGCAACTGCGCTTTCGTTAAAAACAGGCATTCCGCTATCGATCGTCAGAAAGAGAAAGTACGAACTTGATGGTGAAGTGAAACTTTCACAGAGTACCGGATATTCCAATGGCGAGTTGTACATCAATGGGATAGTGAAAGGTGACCGTGTACTGATCGTGGATGATGTGATCAGCACCGGAGGGACACTTCATGCCCTTGTGAAAGCTTTGCAGGATATTGGTGCGATAATATGTGGCATAATTGTCGTGATCGAACGTGGGGACGGTTCATCCAAATTAGCGAAATTGGGCATTGATGTCACTACGCTTGTTAAGATCGATGTGGACGCGAACGGAGTATCCATTGTGGGTGAGTTAGATGGATAGTGGCGAAGTATTTGATTTCCAGATAGATCGTGTTATAGATATAATAACCAAAAGCGGTGCAGAGATTGTTGGGCTTCAGTTCCCTGAAGGTTTTAAAAGGCGGTCGCCACGGATATCCTCTATGATAGAAGATGCGACCGGTGTCAGGACTATTATTTCGGGAAACCCCTGTTTTGGTGCATGTGATATTGATGCT
>JAUWBW010000200.1 GCA_030609665.1 Methanosarcinaceae archaeon
CAACGCGCTCGGCTCGTTGCCGCCATGCCAACTGTATCTCGGTCTCATCTTTACGATATGTGCCGCTTCGGAAGTATCATCCACAATAAATGCGATACCTCGCTCAAGTCCCATTTTCCGTATGGAATCCCCGATATCCTCCCGCATATATGTAGGTCGTATCGCCTCAAGTGCCGAAATGTCATCCCTTGCCGTCAATCTGTGACACATCACCACATCGCACTGGGATATCACGTCAGGATGGATCGCAGCAGGGCATTGTGTCGCAAATATAATGGAAAGCCCCGGCTGGCGACCTTGTCTCAACCATTCATTGATTATGACGTTCGATGCAAGGGTCTCATCATCGGAAGGTACGAACAGGTGCGCCTCGTCGATGAACATCCAGACCATCGGGATGCCTTTTTCCACATCCGTATCGCCCATCACCATTCGCTCATACGAGCGTCGGGCTTCAAGTCGGCGGTCATAAATGTCCTTTCCGACAATTCCAACCACAGCCGCACGGACCGTGTGATTCGTAAGCGTGCTCACATCCAGCACTGACGTTGCACCGCCACGTATCAATTCAGTAATTCCGACACCTTCTGTCTCAAAAACACCCCATGAGATGGCAGCCTTGAAATGATTTTCCGCAGCACTCTTTGTAACAATGTCTGAACGTTCGTCATCCATAATGCCGTCAATTATATCATCAAAAGAGAAAGCAGACTGCGACTGCCTCAAATTCCCGATAACCCGCACCAGAAGTACACCAAGGGGCGACACGTTACCGACCTTGAACAGTTTGCACCACTCGTAGCCGTCAAGGTGTGATATCGGAATCGAGAACGGCTTTACATCAATGTGCCGATTTCGGTATTGTTCAATACTCCCTGCGGGTACAAATACATCAACGCTAAAACCTGTGGGCTGCAAGCCCCATTCACTGAGAAGTTCGGGCTGCTGCTCATTGCCGCGCCCAAGTGTCCAGAATATTCCCATTGTATCAATGACAAGCGACGCAATGTTCTCGCGAATATCCGGGCGGAGTAATGAGAGTTCCTCGATCAGTGTGCCCATTGTGTATGATTTTCCGTATCCGCGTTTGCCGCATATCAATATTGCATGCGGTTTTAGTGCGTCCAGTGCCACATGTGAGCCTGTGGATTTGTCAAGCGCGAGATACTTCCCAAGGTGCAGCACACCGATATCACTTTCATCGTTCCTGCCGAGGATGTAGCGTTTTTTGACAACACCTGCCGCAAAAGAATCTGTCAATGTTTCCATGACATTCGAAACATTCAGCAGATATATATTACTTTGTGTTTGTTTTATATGTAATATGCATGACTGATCCTGCACAGAACGATATCGTTGAACATATTCCATTAAAGTATCTGCCGCTTCGGAAAGTTGTACACATTGGCGGGGTAGTCGTACCAATAATTGCAGTGACCTGTGGAAAGTTCTATGCGATTAGCCTGATATCGTATTTTATGTTGATGTTCCTGTTCATGGAACTGCTAAAAACAAAAATCCGAATCCCTGCTGCATTGCATCCACTCTGGAAAGATAATGAATACAAGGGTTTTGCCATAGACCCGTTCCTCTATTTTGCACTTATACTTCTGTTGCTTTTGCTGTCGTTCTATTTTGATGAGGGAATATGCTATGCTTCGATCGTAGTTTTGACGATTGGCGATGGGGTATCAACCGTTGTAGGAGTACACGGCAAGAGATATTTCAGGGATTCCACAAAAACGATTGAAGGAGCTGCTGCAGGAACTATTGTGGCAGCAGTTATTGCTTTCCCTTTTGTGGGCGCGCTTGCATTTGTTGGAAGTGCGGCAGGGATGAGCGCAGAAGTTACGTCAAAACGATTTGACAATGTAACGGTTCCTGTTGCAGCGTTTGTTTCAATGTTGGTTGCTCAGGCAGTGATCGGATAAAAAAGATATCACCAATTTAATTGAAAGGACACAGGCTAAGATTATGATACGCCCTCTCGCAACAGAACACAGGAAAAGACAGATGCTCTTGTTGTCGGTGGGCACATTCTGCGTATTTTTGGCAATGTTGTCACTCATTCCGCTCCTGCCAATTGTTTCTGAGGAACTGAATATCTCAAAATCAAGTCTTGGCTGGGTTGCGGGCGTATTCATGATATGTATGGCATTTTTGCAGATACCCTTTGGTCTGCTTTCGGACAGGTTCGGTAGAAAACGATTAATCGTTGTCGGGATCCTTGTTTTCGGATCAGGTGTGGCAATGCTTTCTGTGTCACACAGTTTCGCAGCGCTTCTTGTTGCAAGAGCAATATCGGGTGTCGGTGCTGCGATGTTCTTCCAGACATCATTCACGATGGTTGGAGACATGTACGATTTCCACGAGCGAGGGAAGGGCATGGGCATTCTGGCGGCAGCGACCGGTCTTGGCACGGTTTCAGGATATTCGGTGGGCGGTGTGCTCGGTGAGTTATATGGATGGAGATTTGTCTTTATCTGGCTTGCAGGATTCGCATTTGTTGTTTCAATGCTATCCCTGATGCTTCATGAAACAAGACCACAGTCGCATGAGAAACGCCCTCTTGGAAAATTGCTGTATCTTTCACTCGACCTTTTCAGGACAAGGACAATTATGTTTGCGACCCTTGTGGGTATGCTCTGCATGATGGCGGTTGTCGGTGCGTCCTATGTCCTGCCGTTCTTTGCATTGGATTCGGGAATATCAACTGCATCAACAGGACTGTTGTTCATCCCTTATGCAATCACGAGTTCCCTTGGCGCGTCATCGTGCGGCTGGCTTTCGGATATCGTTGGCAGGAAAAGACCGCTGGTTGCTGTGACCTTGCTTGGCGGCACCGCCCTTTTGATATTTTCACACGTGCCTGCGGCACCGTGGATGATCGCTGTCAATTTTGCGTTTGTGGGACTCTGTTTTGGACCTGTGGTGACACTGTCCACAACGATCCTTGTGGACGAGGTTGTGAGAACCGATACAAGGATACTGGCTACAACAATGGGCACTTTCAACATGGTGCGCTGGCTTGGCGGTGCACTTGGTCCTGTATTGGGTGGCGTGTTCCTTGATGTATATGGTGCAAGAACAGCGTTTACGTTGCTGGCAGGGATGATATTTTTGGCTGCGGTGTTCTCGGTTGGGTTGCGGGAGGGTTTTGAATGTTAACAGCGAGTGCGTTTTATCCAAAACCACGCACAACCCTTATATGCAATGGCAACCTACTATAGGTTGTGCGAGGTACCCCTACTAACATGCCAACATACCCCTCTGATATTTGTTTTGCATGCATCATTATACCAAAACCCATCCAACATCCAAATGGGATGCCTCGCTTTTTCCCTTAATTCATTAAGGATGGAACGTTTTTTTTCAGTTTTACCCCGATCCCAAAATCCCGCGCGCAGCCAGCACGCCAGTCGCTGCCGCATTTATAATGTCCCTTGAAAGTCCGGCGCCGTCGCCTGCTGCGAACAGGTTCTTCACGCTCGTCTTCATATTGCGGTCAACCTGTACTTCCATTGCATAG
>JAUWBW010000157.1 GCA_030609665.1 Methanosarcinaceae archaeon
CTGTGGGGCATAATCGCAGCGATCATGATACTGATGCTGACACGCCAATTCATGCCAAAAGAGGAGCTCATGATCCCGAAACTGATCGTTTCGAATTTCGAAGAGGAACATGCTCCGTTCATTGATGCGACCGGCACACACGCAGGTGCGCTCCTTGGTGATGTGAGGCATGACCCATTCCAGTCAGGAGGACTGGAAACACCTGCACACGACCGTGTAGAAGGTGGAGATATTCACAAGGCTCACAAGGGTGTATTGTTCATTGATGAGATGAATACCCTGCGAATAGAATCACAGCAGAGTATGCTTACAGCATTGCAGGAAAAAGAATTTTCGATCACAGGGCAGTCTGAACGCAGTTCAGGCGCGCTTGTAAAAACCGACCCTGTACCATGTGATTTTATCATGGTGGCTGCAGGTAACGTTGATGCGGTTGAAAATATGCATCCTGCATTAAGATCTCGTATAAAGGGATACGGATATGAGATATACATGCGTGATTCGATGGATGACACTCCCGAAAACCGTGAAAAACTTGTACGTTTCGTAGCTCAGGAAGTTGTACGGGATGGTCATATCCCACACTTTGACATGGGTGCTGTGGATGAAGTCATACGCGAAGCGAAACGCAGGGCCGGCAGGAAGGGGCACCTTACATTGAAGCTCAGGGACCTTGGGGGACTTGTCAGGGTTGCGGGTGATGTTGCACGTGCCGAAGGAGCAGAAATCACAACTGCAGAACATGTACTTGCCGGTAAAAAGATGGCGCGTTCAATTGAGCAGCAACTTGCAGATCAATATCTTGAGCAGAAAAAGGATTACCAGTTATTCGGTAAAAAAGGTTCTGCGATCGGGAGAGTAAACGGACTTGCCGTAATGGGCGGAGATTCAGGTATAGTTCTTCCCATAATAGCAGAAGTTACACCATCCCAGTCAAGTTCGGGAGGTCGCGTGATCGCGACCGGTATGCTCAAGGATATTGCCAAAGAGTCAGTACAAAACGTATCGGCTGTTATCAAGAAGATCACAGGAAAGGATACCGTCAACCACGATATTCACATACAGTTCATTGGGACTTATGAGGGCGTGGAAGGTGACAGCGCTTCGATCTCAATAGCAACTGCTGTTATATCAGCGATCGAGCAGATCCCGATCGACCAGACTATAGCTATGACAGGTTCGCTATCAGTGAGGGGCGACGTGCTTCCAATAGGTGGGGTCACCTATAAGATAGAAGCAGCGGCATTGGCTGGGATCAAGAAGGTAATCATTCCAAAGTCAAATGAATCTGACGTGTTGATCGAAGACATGTATAAGGATATGGTCGAAATAATTCCGGTATCCGACATAACTGAAGTTATCGAGCACAGTCTCGTTGGCAGCGAAAGCGTCAAAAAAGGAATTGTCGATAAACTGAAAAAAATGACAAACTTAAAGATTAACCTTGATATTCCGGATGTTGTTCCGTTAGCAATCAAGAACATAAACAGCAGTGCAGGAACAAATAATGCATAATGTCAATTTTTTTGATTCAAGAATTATTGAAGGAACTGCTACCTCAATAATCCTTGATAATGGCAAGATCGAAGAGATATCTGTAAACTATTCCCGCGGCGTGGGCGTGCGTGCCCTTTGCGGAGGTTCATGGGGATTCACATCAGCCGATGGTGAGTTCGATCTTCAAAAAGCAATTCGGGCATCGTCAGAGCTAGCACAGGGGATGGATTCAAAGACCCCACAAGATAAGGTGAAGTTGTCACCGGTTTCCACACCTGTCCTAAAGAACATACCGGCAGTCAAGGTTAACCCAAAGAACATTCCGATAGAGGAAAAGGTACAGCTCCTGAAGGACATTGGCGATCATGCAAAGATAGATGGGATTAGCAGTACAACGGCTGTGTATTCTGAATCTTCAATGAAAGTACAGTACAGCAATTCAGAAGACATTGAATGCGAATACGAACTCATGCGAACAGGTTTTGCGATCAGTGCTGTTGCGTCCCAAAATGGAGTATACCAGGCAGGCAGGGAAAGCAGGTTCGGGGTTTGTGGATATGAACTGTTCGACAAACACGATGCTTTTGCACTTGCAAAGTCTGCCGGAAAGACGGCTGTTGAACTTCTCAGTGCAGAACAGGCAAAAGGCGGAAACATGCCTGTGATACTTGACCCTGAACTTGCAGGTGTTTTTGCTCATGAGGCTGTGGGTCATGCATCGGAAGCGGACCTGGTGCTTGAAGGCAGTTCGGTTCTTGAGAACAAGATCGGTGAGCAGATAGCATCTCCTCTTGTCAGTGTCATTGATGACCCGACACTGCACGAATACGGGTATTACCCATTCGATGCAGAGGGTGTTCAGTCTACCAAAACAACGATTATAAAGGACGGCATGATGAAATCATACTTACATTCAAGGGAGACTGCCGCGCGTCTTGGTGGAATTCCCGGACACAGCAGGGCACAGGGATATTCAATGCCGATCGTCAGGATGAGTAATACATATATCGATAACGGCAACTCGAAATTCGAGGAGATGCTTGAGGATATAGGAAACGGGATGTATCTCATAGGTTCGCGCGGCGGACAGGTGAACACAGGTGAAGGCGTGTTCCAGTTCAATGCCGAGAAAGGATACCTCATCGAGAACGGTGAACTCACAACGTTACTTCGTGATGTATCACTTTCTGGAAACACACTTGAGATACTTAAAAACGTCAACATGGTCGGCAACGACCTTATAATGCATTCCGGCAGGTGTGGCAAGAACGGACAACTTGCACCTGTTACAGATGGCTCTCCTCATATATCGATTACAAAAGCCCTTGTCGGAGGTGCCTGAACATGTATGACATGGCGCAAAAGGCACTGGCACTTACCATGAAAAACGGTGCGGATGAGGCAGAGGTTTACTATGCGAACAGCCGCTCAACGAGTGCCAATATCCGCAAAAATATGGTTGAAGGTGCAAAAGAGCAGTTCTCGGAGGGTATCGGGATACGTGCGATCATAGATGGTGCAGTCGGTTTTGCAAGTACCAATATACCGAATCGACTGGAGGATGCCGTCAAGATCGCGGTAGATTCTGCGCGAGTGCGAGAAAACGACCCTGATTGGACCGGACTTCCCTCCAATGCGAAATATCCTGACGTTACAGGGACATTTGACAAAAAGATCGTTCAGATGGAACTCGATGAATGCATTGAACTTGCGTTGCAGATGATTGAAGGTGCGAGATCAGCAACCGATATTCTGGCAACATCAGGGAGTTTTTCACGTTCATACAGCAAGCATTTAATACTGAACTCGAACGGCGTTGAGGTTGAAGAAGAGGGAACCTCGACATCAGGATTCATAGATGTGATCACAACCAAAGGTGATACTTCAACAGCGTATGATTTTGCTGTATCCAGAAATCATGATATTGATTTTCACCAGATTGGTGTAAATGCTACAAAACTGGCAAAGGGATCACAGAACGGCATCTCCATCGAGCCACATAAGACTGATGTTATCCTGCATCCATTTGCTTTTTCAGACATTATCGAGAGTGCGTTTTCACCGTCGATAGATGCTGATAATGTGCAGAAGGGGCGGTCAAGTCTGATCGGAAGGATTGGCGAAAAAATCGCAGCATCCAAACTTACGATAATTGATGACGGTTTGATGCCCGGTGGTATTGAGACAGGTATCTCAGATGATGAAGGTGTACCTTCACAACGAACGTCTGTTATTGAGAATGGGGTTTTCAAGTCGTATTTGTTTGATAGTTATACGGCAGGCAAGGAAGGGGTAAAGAGCACAGGTAATGCTGCAAGGCAGTCTTATGTTTCCACACCTTCCGTGGGACTCAGGAACTTTATTATCGAGTATCCGCAAAGTGATATCATTTCTGAAACAGATAGCGGCGTGTTTGTAAACACGGTGATTGGTGCACATACCGCAAATGCGATATCAGGCGACTTTTCAGTCGAGGCACGAAATGCATATACCATCAAGGATGGTCAGATCGACAACCCCATCAAATCGCTGATGATATCGGGCAATGTGTTCGAGATGCTTGCAAACATTACAGGTGCAGGAACAGATGTAAGGAAAGTCGGGGGAACTGTTACGCCATCGATCAGGGTTTCTGGTATGAGTGTAGTTGGGTGATGGTTGTGCTTTTTACATTTGCTGATGGCTGATTCATTCTTGAAAAGCAATATAAGCTTAAATAAAAGACATGCCAGTGGTTTGTGTACAATACAAAATACAAACCATATTATTTTTATATTAAGTTGCTTTTAAAAGATAGTTTGATGGAACCCTGGGATTTGATAGAGCAAGCCAATGTGTTTTGTGGTAGGGGTGACTATAACAAAGCGCTTGAATTTGCTAATGAAGCTAAGAATTTTGCCGAAGAATGTAAGGATATTGTTCTTCTTTCCTGTGCTCTTGGTACCATTGGGAATATCTATTCGAATGCTGGCAAACTTCAGATAGCTCTTCAATTCTATCTGGAAACCCTGAATCTATTTGAGTCGCTTCTTTCAACCGATCCGGAAAGCAGCGTGTACCAGTCACAGGTTGCAATGACCCTTAACAATCTTGCAAACTTGCTCAGTGATATGGGAAGACCGGAAGACGCGAAAATTAAATACGACCGCGCGCTCGAAATGTATGAGTCGCTTCTTTCAACCGATCCGGAAAACAGCGTGTATCAGTCAGATGTTGCAATGACCCTGAACAATCTCGGAATCTTGCTCGGTGATATGGGAAGACCGGAGGACGCGAAAATAAAATACAAGCGTGCGCTTGAAATGCGTAAGTCGCTTCACAACTTTTAT
>JAUWBW010000111.1 GCA_030609665.1 Methanosarcinaceae archaeon
CGGAGGGCACAGAGGACACAGAGAGTAAAATCAGATACAATCTCTGTGTTTCTCTGTGTCCTCTGTGGTTAAATTACAATTGTCTGAAGATTAAAATGTTAAGACATTAGTATTAAACATTAGGTTCTTGACTATAATTACTATTTATCAGCGCATGTTCTGGAGAGGATGTGGCTGAGATCAAAGTTGAAGATATGGATGCGTACGAGGGAGTTACAATGAGCAGCACGACGATTAAAAATGTTACAATAGAAAGGTTTGGACATGCAAGTTTCAAGATAGAAGGCGAGGGAATGATCATATATATCGACCCATATGTGCTTCCTGATAAAGTTGATTATGAAGACCAGGCAGATATTATTTTGATAACCCATGAACATCATGACCATTGCAGTCCCGAAGCGATAAGGGCGGTTAGAAAAAGCGAATCAACTACTCTTGTGCCGGAAAGTTGTACACTTGAGTTTAGGGGAGATGCAAGACGTATCAGTGAAGGCGATATGTTGACCGGTGACCTTGCGATAAAAGGGATAGGCATTGAGGTTGTTCCTGCATATAACATCAACAAGTCATATCATCCACAAGGTACAGGAGTTGGATATATCATCGAGGTCGATGGTTTGAGGATATACCATGCCGGTGATACTGATCTTATACCACAGATGAAGGATATATCTGTTGATGTCGCATTGCTGCCAATTGGCGGCACATATACTATGGATGAGGCAGAAGCGGCAGAGGCGGCACTGGCAATCGCTCCTGATGTTGTGATCCCAATGCACTATAATTATTCCGATGCCACTCCGGCTGATGCGGGGATGTTCAAGCAACTCGTACAGGATAAGAATCCTGATATAGAAGTTATCATTCTATAAACGTTTGCAAAAACAGGAATTATGGAATGATGGAATGGCAGAAAAACGAAGACTGATGTAATAAGCTACAATGGCACGTCAAAGAAAAAAACAGAAATCCTTTATCAAGGACCTTGCAGCCCAGCGTATTGAGCGGCTTTTTGAACTTGCGCATGACGAGTTCGAGCAAAACCCAAAAAGAAGTGACAGGTATGTGCTTCTTGCAAGGCGAATAGGGATGCGATACAGGATCAGGTTCCCGACGAACCTGAAACGCAGGATGTGTAAGCACTGTCGTTCGTATCTGGTGCCGGGTAGCAGTTCAAGGGTAAGGCTGCGGGGAAGGTACATTACAGTGACATGTCTGCGATGTAATAAACAGATGCGGTACCCATATAAAAGTAGTAAAAATAAAGTGGAAGCGAACAATCCTGCTCAATGACAATTTCAATTATTCGAAAACAGCAGTCAGTATTTTCATGATCAGGAATGATGAAACGATCATCACAATAGCAGCGAGTATAAAGATAAATATGTTCCTGTAAACAACATCTTTCTCCGATCCGGCTTTGATCCCAAGTCCTCCGGTACAACCTGTTGAACTACATGTGCCGCATCCGGTGCTGCAATTTGAATCATCCTCAGATCGGTTATCTAACAATGGGATTATTTCTTTATCATTTGACATGATCACATCTCTTTTTTTAATTGATATAAATCTGGTGTTTGCCAGAAACTGTCATTTTTGCCGGTAATGGAATGATCAGCAATAACTATGGATTTCTTATCGAGGTTTTCTATTGAAATCCTCTATAGAAAACCTTGATAGAAATCCTCTAGAAATAGAGCGACGAGAGGGGGATTCGAACCCCCGAGGCGCAAAGCACCACAGGATTAGCAATCCTGCGCCATACCGGGCTTGGCTATCTCGTCAGACGGATGTGTTGAAGTGCACCTCTCAATGCAATCTACATATTTAATGCTTTCTTTGGATCACTTACTTTGAATTCAAGTGGCAGGCGCACCGCAAGTCGTTGCCCGTCCCATTTCCAAGTGGTCTGCGATCTCGCCTCCACTCCGCAACCCTCTAAGCGATGGTTGTCTACGGTAAGTCTGCTCCCTTCCGGGCCTCGACCGGTACCCGCAGTTAAGATATGAAAACAAGCTCTCCAGCAAGCATTCATATCAACACCATCCAAACAGGACGGAGCTTCTACGTTGAGATCACAGGTTTGAAAATGATCAGGACATCTTCTATTGGCTTCGTCCCCCGCATATCGGCGATATCGGGTAACAGGTAACGCCGAACTACCCGGACTAGCCCGCCACCCCTAGATATGCATAACAGGTAATAAAAGTATTCCTGTTAGCGCTCAAAGACTCTGGTAAAATGGTCAGATGGTTACATAAATGAGGAAGTAGTTGTATAGTATGTCCTTAAATTTGAAAATGAAAGGTGAGATAAATGGATGAATTAATAGGATTTGTAACAGGAAACAATAATAGGCAAAAGTTATTGGCACTGCTTGGTTCAAAAGGCGAACTTGATGCTGCGAGAATTGCAAAGACTATGCATCTGGTGCGTTTTACAGTGGACGGTATTTTGAAAGAATTGCTGGAAAAAGAATTAGTTGTAAGGACAGGCGAATTATACAAGTTGACTGAACTTGGGGGCACAGTTGAGAGACAGGTTCACAATATATGATGTCCTGTTCTTCATTTTACTTCTGACAATACACCCTCTTTAATCAAAATACCGTCATCTGTTATGGAATATTCTCTTATTCCACGGTCGTGTTTTGTTCCTCTTGATTTCAGTATGTAGGTGTATCTTCTGAGTTTGTTCTCATATTCGACATGTTTTAGGATCACGACCGAATCCATGATAAATGATGCATCCGGACTTGTGATCAGGTCTTTGCAATTTGAGGATATCTCGGTAGTGAATACGGATGTCACACTGCTGCTCTTTAGGTAATCTGTGAGTGTGTGCAGGTATCCCCGCAATTGAAGGTGGTCGGGCAGTGCCATTTCAAGATTTACGATCCCGTCGAAGAATACTCGTTTTGCACCCATGCTTTCAACATATTTTTTCATGTGTATAGCATGTTCTGCCGGACATACGTTATCCGGATCAGAATAGATAAATTTCAACAATCCACTGTCAATGTATGGTGCAAGGTCAAATCCTACTTTTTTGGCTTCCAGAACCAGTTGTTCAGGTCGTTCTTCAAATGTTGCTATGATACATGGTTCGTTATCCAAAAGTCCTCTGTTTATGAATTGTAATCCAAATATGGTTTTTCCTGTCCCCGGTCCACCTGCGACCAGCATGCTGCTGCTTTCCATCATGCCGCCATTTAACATTTTGTCAAGTCCACTGGTGCCGGATTTGATTTTGTTATCTGAAAGAATGATGTCTTTCACGGGTCTTAGGTTCGGATACACTGTAATACCTTTAGAGGTCATTCCACAACGATATTTACGCGAAATATATCTTGACTTGACTTTTGGGTTCACCCCTCGCATTTTAAGAACTTGTAAATAATGTTTGGCCCGGTATCCAACATCTTCTCTTGACAGGTAGATAATGCCGTCAGCGAGATGACTGATTACAGAGTTATGAAGTTCAGTATCAACCAGTTCTCCTGTCAGGACAACAAGTGAGTTCCATTCCTGTACCATGGAGTCGAATGTATAGATGAAACGTCTTTTTTCCTGTTCCACAAAACCAAAACCAAGTGGCGTTATCGGATCGATCACCACCCTGTCAGGATTTACAGAGGCGATCACGTTTCCCATGTCTATTAATGTGGTCAATGGATCCTTTTCTGCCACAGGGCGATTTATCTCATGGATCTGGACTGATTCATCGAAAAATTCGAATGTTGAGAGGAACATTTTCAACTTTTCGGGTGATTCTGTGGTCAAAGGAATGTAGAGTGTCTTCTCACCCTGTTTCGCAGCATTTGATAGCATTTGAAGTGCCATCATTGTTTTCCCAACACCGGCAGTACCTGCAATGAGTATGGTTGACGGAGTTTTGAAACCACCTAATATGTCATCCAATCCATCGATGCCGCATGGTATGTCCCTCAGTTCATCCATTTGACTCTGCATAATATATGTATAAAGGTATTACTTATACTTTCGTAAAAATGAATAAAACAATTACTTCGTTTTATGTGGGCATACAGTTTATTGATGCATGTGGATACGGCGTCTGCGGTGGTTGTTATATTTTTAATTTAAATAAATACAAAAAAAGAAAAAATAGAGTTGCACCATATCTCATGGTGCATAATGTAAAATGTTTTAAGAAACACCCGCAATTGCAACGTTTGGTGCATTGCTTACAAGCATCTCATTTGTATTTTGAATGGTAGATGCATTCTTCAGACCGTATAAGCTTTGCCTTGCGTCTTTGAAATAGAAGCGTTCCTGCAAAATTTCTTCATCTTTTAGCCGGTTTAAAGCATACCGGACAGTTCTTGGAGGTAGATAGCTTTCTTTTGCGATCTCCTTTTGGGTTAGAAAACCGCTGTATTCCAAGACCTTGAAGACAAGTTTTGCAGATGGGGGTAATTCTTCTATCTGTTTTTCAAAGTGTTTCACATTAATCCCGTTGTTTCCATCTTGGTTCTGTACGCTTATTTCATCATTTACAACAAAAACGATTCCTCATTTGGTATCACCAACAATGTTAACGGTGTTAATGCATATAGTATTTTCGTGCAGGTTTGTCTTAAAAAAGGGGCTTCAATTCTTCGAATATTGTTGCGTTGAATTCATGCTCAACGTATCTGACAGCATCCGACACTGTTTTGATCAGGTCCTGATCGGTGGCGATTCTATCAAGAATGTCAGATTCGATCCATATTTTTGCTGCAAATTCCTGTCCTTTTGGATTCACTTCTACAAAGTAACGTGTCGATCCAAGTTGCTCGAACATGTCTTGCAATTCACTTTTGATCCGCTTTTCAAGTACTTTTGCTTGTTTCATGTGTCATTTATCCGGTATTGTCAAAAGGTTCTGTTCTAAGTTCTCCGTTCTTTTCTATCAGTTTCTCGATCTTGCGCTCGGATTTTGTGAGTTTTTGTGTGCATACGCGCGCGAGTTTCATGCCGGTCTCAAACGTATCAAGGCTCTCATCAAGTGTTAATTGCCCGCGCTCGAGTTTGTCGACAAGGGTTTCCAGTTCTTCAAGGGACTGTTCAAATGTCAGATCATTTTCTTTTGTCTTTGCTTTTGCCATGTTTTCACCTCACTGCTTCTCTTTTGTATCATCTACGCTGCATTCGATGGTACCGTCCTTTACTATTATCTCCAGTCCGTCTCCTTTCTTTACGTCAGAGATGCTGCTAACGACCTTTCTGTCTTCCTGTTTGAGTGTGACTGAATACCCGCGTTCGATCGTTTTGAGAGGGCTGATCGCATCAAGCCGTCCGGCACAGATATTTAGTGGTGATCTTTTCATATTCAGGATTGTTTTAATGCTGTATTCCATTCTTGATGTGATCTCGTCTATTCTCTGATGGTTCTGCCGAAGGAAGTCATTGAGCCGCTCAGGCTCGATCTGCCGCCGCAGGTGGTCGAGATGGGTTGCCTGTTCCGATATTCTGTGTATTGCAGCCTGCTCCATACGGGTGGATAGTGATTCGACATGTCGCCGTATCCCGATGCGGTTGGGTACTGCAAGTTCGGCGGCGGCGGATGGTGTTGGTGCGCGTATGTCTGCGGTGAAGTCTGTGATCGTGTAGTCGGTTTCGTGGCCGACCGCGGAGATGATCGGGATCGTGGAGTTGAATATAGCTCTTGCGACCACTTCTTCGTTGAATGCCCACAGATCCTCGAGCGAGCCTCCGCCCCTGCCGACTATTATTACATCGACATCGCTTTTGTTGAGCATTTCGATGGATGTGGCGATGCTCTGGGCGGATCGTTCACCCTGCACCAGTGTTGGAGCGATCAGGATGTCCATGGGGCATCTGCGTTTTGCTACGTTGAGGATGTCATGGATCGCTGCGCCTGTTGGAGAGGTGACGACGCCGATCTTTTTTGGATATTTTGGTATGGGTTTTTTGTGAGTTTCGTCAAAGAGTCCTTCGGCTTCGAGTTTCTTTTTGAGTTGTTCGAAGGCTTTGTACAACTCACCTACTCCGTCTGGTCGCATGTCAGATACGCGTAGCTGGTACTGTCCTCTCACTGTGTAGACATCTATGGAGCCAAAGACCAGCACTTTCATGGAAGTTTCCGGCTCGAACTTAAGGGTGCGGTTCGTTGACCTGAAACTGACGCAGCTTAACTGACTGTCGCGGTCTTTTATTGTGAAATAATAGTGTCCGGAGGAGTGTTTTGTCAGGTTGGATATTTCTCCGCGTACCCATACTTCGTTCAT
>JAUWBW010000219.1 GCA_030609665.1 Methanosarcinaceae archaeon
GTTCTTAAGCACAACAGATTCGTTCTTGATAAACCGTTTGGCGATCATATGCTTCGGATCAGCGATCGATGAGTTGCACTGCTTTTTGCAGATGTTGCACATTGATTCCTTTGGCATAGCTCCGCCTGCTTTTTCACAGGACAGGTCATCAATAGAATCAGGCGATGGTTCAATTCCATCATAAATATCCAGTGCAGTGATCAAGCTTCCTGGTTTATTGACACAACATACATACATCTTGCAGATGCCTATCTGGTGTTTTGTAAGTTCATGAAGTTCTACAACAGAGTTGGGTTCCGAAAAATTCCCGGCAATATTCTTCAAAGCATGTTCGCAGTTCAATACATCTTTGTGCTCATAATAAGCAAGCACCGGCACGCCACCTTCAAAAACAAGATATCCTTTTGCATCGATATCTTCAATCGGCGTACTTACAAGTAGGTATCCATTGAACTTGTCACTTGTAACTTGCTCGGTGACAGTCCTGTATTCTGATTTGTCTGGATACGTCTTTACAAACTTACCTTTTGGAATCTTCATTCGGAACACCCATCCGATTATATGATATATTTAACATCCTATTTACATATAATTGGTGTTATTTCAAATCCAACTTGCATATTGTCATCTATCGTCTGATACTAAAATCATCAAATGACTCATCCGGTTCACACCATTTAGCATCAAGGGATTCCACATTCGCCATTCTCGGACCGGTACGAAGTTGCTTCACAAACCGTTCTATGTTTTCATGGCTGCCCTTTGCAACTGCATTCACCCTTCCATCAGGCAGGTTCCGAACGTACCCAACAAGTCCAAAATGTGTGGCAGTCTCCTTTGTGAACTGCCTGAAAAACACACCCTGTACCCTGCCGGATACATATATCTCCACGCAGGATTCAGATTGTGAATCGTCCAACTTTCCCATAAGATAATATTCGTGTTTTTGCCTATATGAATTTTGGTCTCATGGATACAAGTTTTGAGAGCGGAAGTCCCTTGTAAGGCAACCCCTCGATCTCCGTCATGATGCGGTTATTGAGGTCCTCTGCGGACATTTCCATTTTCACAGGCTTATTTGGCTGGGATTCTGACCGGATGGTCACATTGATCGTGCCATTCTCAACCTCTTTATCGCCAATAACAACAACATAAGGTATCCATTCCCTGCCTGCTTCCCGTATCCTCTTGCCAATAGTATCTTCCCTGTCATCAATGTCAGCACGACATTTCAACTGCTCTGAGACCTGTTCTGCAAATTCAAGGTGTCGCTGTGCAATTGGAATTATGCGTACCTGAGTTGGAGATAACCATACAGGGAACATTGGAACTGCACCTTTCTCCATAGCCATTGCCTCTTTTTCAAGAAGTGCATAGATACAGCGCTCAATCGCACCGCTTGGGGAGCAGTGAAGAACGGTCGGTTTTTTAGCCTCACCTTCCGTATTGATATAGTTTATGTCATACCGCTCGGCATTCTCAACATCGATCTGGACGGTTGACAGTGCACTTGCTTTTGCAAGTGCGTCAACGAAGTTGAATTCGAATTTAAGGACAAAATAGAAGAATCTGGTATCCCACATCTCAACAAGTACGGGTTTGTCAACAGTTTTTGCAAGATTGGTGATGAAATCACGGTTTGAATCGTAAAAGTCACGTGTAAATCGTATCGCAACCTCATAATCATCGAGTTTGATGCCGATCTTATCCAGAACATTGATGCACATGTTATACTGCTCATCAAATTGTGATACAGCCTGATCCATATCAGTGCACAATGTGTGCATATCAGGCATTGTGAACGCACGAAGTCTTCTCAACCCCACAAGTTCTCCGCGCTGTTCTTTCCTGAAACTGTATCTGGTAAGTTCGATCATCTTAAGAGGCAGGCTCCTGTAAGAGATGGTCATGTCATGGTTCATAAGGAACTGTCCGAAACATGCCGCAAATCGCAAAAATAGATGGCGTTTATCAGATTCGATCGAATATTGACGAGCCGGGAACCTGTCAAGATATTTCTTGAGGGTTGGGTGGTTCATGTCATACATGATAGGGGTCTCGACTTCCATTGCCCCGAATTTTGAGGTTTCGTCAAGTACATAATTTTCAAGAAGGGTTTTCATCAACTTTCCCTTTGGATAGAACCGCATGTTCCCCGAATCCGATCCGGGTTCATAGTCAGCGATCTCAAGCCTTCGCATAAGTTCAACATGCGGAGGTGCCTTCTCTACCGCACGGTTCTTTGATATCTCGTAATCCACGAACTTCTGAAGATTTGGATGTTCTGAAAGATCAAAATCATCAATATTGTGAAGTTCCCCGTCAGGTGTAAGAATGTGCCAGTACGACTTTGCGACACTTTCAGCTTTGAGGGCTTCGGATACCACATCATCGTCTTCGGAAGATTTGGCACATGATGGTATTACCTGTACTTCCTGCGCCCCCTGCTCACCTTCGGGCAGGATCGAGCGGGACAGTTCGGAGAGCGGATGTCCTTTGCAACTGATCTTGAATGCCTTATACCATCCAAAAGGTGCCCGCATGACCTCGTATTTTCCCGTAAGTGCTTCTTCAATGCCTTTCAGTATGGAAACCGCAACCTTTGGGGATGAGAGATTTGAACTCAAATGCGCGTAAGGATAGAGCATCAACCGTTCAGCTTTTACCTGTGCTGCGACCTTCTCGATCTCCTCGACTGTACGTTTGATCGTATCGGCAGGATTTGGCTCGTCAACTTTTTCGACAGCCATGAATGCTGTAAGTGCATCTTCAAGACGCCCCTGTTTGAGCGATTCTTCGATCTTCTCAGCAACCGGCGTGCTCTTTTTGACTTCGTATTCAATATAATCGGAATGGATGAGTAATAATTGCATAATTTCACCTGTTTGGATAATGTGTTTGCACTTAATTATGCCAATGGTTATTAATCTTTTTCAAA
>JAUWBW010000144.1 GCA_030609665.1 Methanosarcinaceae archaeon
CTGTCTTGGCACATTTTCAATTGATTCATTTGTCAATTTTAGCGAAGGAAAAACTCCAACTGAATTTATTCTTGAGGCTTTCAAAGAAAAAGGTAATTCTTCCGATAAGTATTTGCGATCGGCCTGTTGTGTGTGTAAAGACCCCATCCCAACAAATGCTGATATCACTATTGGAGTATATGGGGTGGATCTCGATAAAGAAGTACTCATTGATGTAGCAACTAAGGCCGGAGAAAAAGTCATTGAGGACTTGAAGTTAGACGATACAAAAAGTGTAAAAGAACGTGAAAAATCAATCAAAACCATTCGGGAAGAAAAAGCAAAAAAGCGCACGGAATTTGTCAACGAGAAAAAATCGATCAATGGAATTGCAGCGCTTTCTGAATTTTTTGACAAATGTATAAACTGTCATAACTGCATGACGGTATGTCCTATTTGCTATTGCAAAGAATGTCTGTATGATTCGTCAGTGTTTGATGCTGAGGCATATAAATTTTTGAGGAAAGCTGATAGAAAGGGATTATTCAAGATGCCTAATGATTCACTTCTTTTCCATTTGGGAAAGATGAATCACATGATATTATCCTGTGTTGAATGTGGTCTTTGTGAACAGGGTTGTCCAAGCAATATCCCACTTATGGATGTATTTATTCCTGCTGCAGAGAATGCACAGAAAGAGTTTGATTACCATCCTGGAAAAGATCCGGAAGAAAAGATCCCGATGATTGTCTATCGGGAAGATGAATACTTGGAGGTAGGAGAAAAGTAGTATGGATGTGATTGATTCCCGTAAGGTTGATCCAAATTTCAAATTCCAAATTGCTAAGGAAGCTGGTGGAGAAGGTATTTTGAAATGTTTTGCATGCGGATCTTGCACCGCTCGATGTCCTGAGATGGATGTTAAAGAAGAGTGGAATCCTCGAGTAATTATCAGAAAAGCACTCTTGGGTCTCAAAGATGAGGTGTTATCTAGTGAATTTATATGGATTTGCAGTGCGCATTATAGATGCCTGGAAAAATGTCCGCAGGGAGTTGATATTAAAGAAGTTATGAATGCAGTGCGAAATGCGCGAATCCTTGAAGAACAAAAAGAAGATGTAACAGGGGAGAAGACAAAGAAATATCTTGATTTGAATTTTAAATATAAGATTGTTGAAGATGAGTCTGGCAAGGACTTGTATGAGTGTTTTTCATGCGGAACATGTACTGCGGGGTGTCCAGAACGGGAGCTTGACCCATTGTATTCACCTCGTAAGGTTATCAAGAATGTGTTGCTGGGGATGAAAGATACAGTGTTTTCTAATAGATTTGTTGAAATTTGCTCAACTCATCATCGATGTATTACTCAGTGCCCCCAAGGTGTCGAAATTCCAAAGCTTATGAATGCAATTAAAAATATCGCAGAAAAAGAAGGATATAGTAAACCGTAGAGATTAATATGGCTAAAAAATCAGATAAGATTGGGGCAGTTGCCGTTGTCGGTGGTGGCATCACAGGCATACAAGCTGCACTTGATCTTGCAGATATGGGATTCAAGGTGTATTTGCTGGAGAAATCATCCGCGATTGGTGGAGTGATGGCTCAGCTTGATAAGACATTCCCTACGAATGATTGTTCGATGTGTATTCTATCTCCAAAGTTAGTTGATTGTGCACGTCATGTAAATATCGAACTATTTACAAATACTGAGGTGCAGAAGATTGAAGGGAAGCCTGGGAATTTTATTGTTAAAGCGCTGAAGAAACCCAGATATGTTGATATGGAGAAGTGTACGTCCTGTGGTTCATGTGAAGAAGTGTGTCCGATTAAACTACCGAATTTGTTTGAGCATGGTTTATCCGATCGTAAAGCAATCTATAAACTATATCCACAGGCAATTCCAAATGCATATGTGATTGATAAAGAAGGTGATGGAAAACATCGTGGATGCGTCAATTGTATGAAATGTACAGATGTGTGTGAGGTTGGAGCAATTAACCATGACGAGAAACCAGAGAACCTTAAGTTGAATGTTGGCGCAGTGATTGTTGCAACCGGTTCCCAACCGTTTAACCCAGTTATTAAACCAGAGTTCGGGTATAAAAAATATCAGAATGTGATGACGAGTGTGGAGTTTGAACGGGTGCTTTCTGCATCTGGACCTTTTGAGGGCAAGATTCTTCGTCTGAGTGATAAGAAGACCCCAAAGAAAATCGCGTGGGTTCACTGTGTGGGATCTCGAGATAAATCTGTAGAACATGAGTATTGCTCGTCAATGTGTTGTATGTATACGGCAAAAGAAGCAGTAATTGCAAAGGAGCATGATGCAGATATCGAGCCCACAGTGTTCTATATCGATATTCGTTCGTTTGGCAAGGATTTTGATAAATATATTGATCGGGCAAAAAAGGAGCACGGGTTACGGTATGTCAGATCAAGGATCTCCGAGATTGTAGAGAACCAGAAGACAAAGGATCTTGTTATCAGATATGAGGATGATTCTGGTGAGCTGAAAGAGGAGACGTTTAACCTTGTTGTGTTGTCTGTTGGTCTTTGTATTGCTGAGGAGCAGCGTAATGAATTGATCGAGCGGTTGGGTTTTGAGACAAATGAGTTTGGTTTTGTATATACCAATCCAGATGACCCCGTGGTATTAAAGCCAGGGATATTTGTTGCCGGTTCATTTCTGGAACCGCAGGCGATTCCTGAGTCTGTGATGCAAGCATCTGCTGCTGCAGCGAATGCTGCTGCGCTGTTGAAAGATGTCCGTGGTACCCTTGTAAAGGAGAAACAGTATCCAGCGGAGCGTGATGTTTCTGGTGAGAAGCCACGGGTTGGTGTTTTTGTCTGTCATTGCGGCATCAATATAGGCGGATATGTTGACGTCCCTGCAGTTGTTAAGTTTGCCAAGTCTCTCGATGACGTGGTATATGCTGAGGCGAATTTGTATACGTGTTCTGAGGATACACAGAAAAAGATAGTTAATGCAATCAAGAAACATAATTTGAATAGAATTTTAGTGGCGGCGTGTACGCCGCGGACGCATGAGCCACTGTTTCAGAAGAGCCTTCGCGATGCAGGTTTGAATCCATATCTGCTTGAGATGACGAATATTCGTGAGCAGTGTTCATGGGTTCATATGGATAAACCAAAGGAGGCCACAGATAAGGCAAAGCAATTGGTTGCGATGACAGTGGCAAAAATCCGTTTTCTGCAGCCGATCCAGGAAGCAGAGATACCAGTTACACAAAAGGCGCTGGTCATAGGTGGCGGAATTGCCGGTATGACTGCTGCTTTGTCACTTGCAGATCAAGGTTATGAAACAGCATTAGTTGAAAAAGAACAAGTGCTTGGCGGTTACTTAAATAAAGTGTATTATACAGTGGAAGGTATCGAAATTGACCAGTTGCTCAAGGAGACTGTGGAAAAGGTTCAGAAGCATGATATTATCAAAGTGTATACTGGTTCATCGCTGGTGAGTTTGAATGGTTATGTGGGAAGCTATGAGTCTGAGATTAAAACCCCAAAAGGAACAGCAAATTTTAATCATGGTATAATCGTTGTCACGGTTGGCGCCGATGAATATAAGCCAAATTCGTATCTTTATGGCAAAAACCCGCAGGTGTTTACACAGTCAGAATTGGAGAAAAAACTGAGTGAATGCTTGCCTGAGGATATCCACGATGGCGAGACCTTTGTGATGATCCAGTGTGTTGAATCCAGAGATGAACAGCGACCATATTGCAGTCGAATTTGTTGTATGCAGGCAGTGAAAAATGCAATCAGAATTAAGGAACTGAACCCGCGGGCTGAGGTTTTTGTGTTGTATCGTGATTTAATGACATATGGGTTTAAGGAGAAGTTCTACAAAACTGCTCGTGAAAAGGGCGTGATGTTTCTGCAGTATGATGCAGAGAAGAAACCAATAGTTAGTGCTAATGATGATGGATTGGTGGTTAAGATGTTTGAGCCCATGCTCCAACGGGAGTTGAAGATACCTGTTGATACGTTGGTGCTTTCTACCGGTTTGCAGCCCAATCTTGATAATTCGGTGATTGCACAGATGTTAAAGGTACCGGTGAATGATGATGGGTTTTTTTTGGAGGCACACGTGAAGTTGCGGCCAGTTGATTTTTCCACTCGCGGAGTGTTTGTTGCAGGAAACTGTCATATGCCTAAGTTTATAGGAGAATCTATTTATCAGGCGCAGGCAGCAGCAGCTCGTGCAGCGACTATTCTTGCGCAACCGAAACTTGCGGCAGAGCCCAACATTGCAGTAGTTGATGAAGATATGTGTAGTGGGTGCAAACTGTGCATCTCTGTTTGCCCATACAATGCAATTGATTCGGTAGAAGAAAAAAGCAATGGTAAGACTGTGGTACATGCAAGGGTCAATGAGGGGTTGTGTCAGGGTTGTGGGGTTTGTGTGGCTACGTGTCCAAGTGGTGCAATGCAACAACGTGGTTTTAAAGATGAGCAAATTCTACCTATGGTTGAAGAAACAGTTTGAATGGATCTCGCATACTAAAAGAAAATTGCGCCCGTTTTTTTATTCTCTGCGTCTATGAAAAACAAGGATCAAATGTTTTTTAGATTGGGAAAATTTATTATAAACTTAAAAGAATACTAAATATGAAATGTAATTATACAATTGAAAGGATTCGTCGATTTCATAAGGAGTTATACAATATGAATAAGATTAAAATAATAACATTTTTCAGTGTTGTACTGCTTCTAATCAGTTCATCTTTGAGTATTTCTTTTACACCACTGGCAAGGAAGAGTGATTCTGATGGTGTTGATACAGATAATCCGTTATTTTCGATTTGTACGCACCAAGCAGTAAATCGTGGTTTTCCAGTTCAAATAAATCATTTAGATATTGAGGATCAATTTAGAATTAAACCTTTTCCCCTTGGTAGTGCTGGGCCAATCATTGCTGCTCTTCTTGAACTTTGGGCGAATTATACTGATCAATATTTTGTACAACCCAGGCAGTGGCGTGAATTTGAATTGCAGCGGCAAAGGATCAGAGGTGGTACAGGTGAGATTGAAATTATTATCGTCGATGATGAAGGTGATGGTAATTTTACAAGCATACAAAGTGCAATAGATTATGGAAATCCGGGAGATGCAATTCTGGTTTACAGTGGTAGATACGAGGAACATCTGATTATTAACAAATCACTTTGGCTTATCGGGATAGATGCCGAATTCAAACAAGGTTGTGATAATGGCAAACCAATACT
>JAUWBW010000104.1 GCA_030609665.1 Methanosarcinaceae archaeon
ACATCATCTTCCAGATGTAACTCCTTTTTGGCGTCCATAGACTCATTGGATGTTGGTATTCTTTCATTCTCGAATCCAAGTATTTCGCCCTCATTTTTCAACCGAATGAATATCCGGGATGTTTCCCCGTTCTCGAATTCAGGATCCCCTATCACAGAGGCATGTAATTCCGGTTCTCCGAACACATCGTAATAATCTTTTGTAAATTCCCATATGTTAGGTGGAAAAGTTTCAGAATGAGCAGCGGGGGTGGTCGCTAATATCAAGAATATTGCACATACGTATAAGTGCAAGTATAAGTCTGACATCCTTTTCCCCATAGATGTACCCCAACATTGTTCGATATTCTGGTCCTATCTAGACTTTGAATGCAATACATGATAGGTCTTTCCACAATTTTCAATTTTAATTTCAATTTTATTCGGGGAAGGAGATTGATTACTATAAGTCTTTACGAAAAGATCAGGTAAATACGCTTTTTTGAAAAATACCATTCAGCAAAAGTCACAGCCTTTTAGTACACACATAAACTGCCATAAAACCATCTGAATAATCGACTTCATCGATATAGAATCCTGCTCTTTTAAGCAATTCTTCCATAATCCAGTCAAAAGTTGAATATTCCTCCCGAATTGCAACAATAGAATCTTTTGCCATATCCTCCCCTGCAACTTCTCCGATCCTGTCAACCCAGTTATCGAAAAAAGTGCTGTGATCCTCGACATCAAAGGAGTAAACAGTGTCCCGTAAGTAGAATTTTCCCCCATCTTTAAGCATTTCGAACGCACGGCTCAAAGCGATCATTTTCCAAAAATCAGGTAGATGATGCAATGCTAGTTGTGATACAATTGAATCCAGTGGTTCCCCGCGGTGTTCATAGGTAAGGAATCCGGCATGGTGGTATTCAATATTTTCTACACCCTGCATTTCCGCTTTTTTCTTTGCGAAATCCAGCATCACAGATGACACATCAGCAGCAATGACCTTCTTGCAATGTTTTGCGGCCCCTATTGCAAAATCTCCAGTTCCGGTTCCAAACTCGAGAATTGAATGGTCTTTAGTGACATCCAGACAATTGATAATGGTTTCAATTTCTTCCTTGATGTTTCTTAATTTTTGCATTCTGGTGTCATAAACAACAACCTCAGAGATGTCTGTATAGTCAGTGCCAACCTGCTGCATCTCGTTGTATTGCCATTTTGGGTAGGTGGCCACATCTTCACCCATCTCTTGTTGGTTTTATCGAGGATTTCTATCGATTGCGCTTTGCCTTCTTTGCGATCTGGGATGCGTAATAATTTATGCACATTTGGGAATAGTCCAGTGACTTTGGGGTCATATGGCTCACAATCTCATCCAGGTTTCTTTCAGGTTCTTTGCTTTGTGCTGGAATTCCATATTTTTCATTATGCTTTGACACAGTGTCAAGCATGATATGCTGAAGTTCCACAACATCAAATTTTTCTTTTTCTGACAGTTTGTCAAAATCATCCGTGAGACTTTGAATGCGGTCTCTATTTTCATCAGATACTTCTATTGTAGATATCGGGTTGATCAGTTTATGTTCCATTAGTGCCACCCCATGGATTATTTTGTCCAACACTTTTTGGAACACCCCTCGTAACCAAAAAAGCAGACTATAATGTCTTATTTTTTTATAGTATATAAAATGAACGTCTGTGATTACTTCTTCTCATCCTTTTCTGCCCGGACAGCGCGCATCGTTTCCCTGTGAAGTGAAACGATAAGGTCACTGAGCACCCCGAAAATAAACATCTGGAATCCGGCAATGATGAGCAATGCCGTTAACATCGTCATAGGTATGCGGGTTGTGCCGTGCATCCACTCATTCACAACAAACAATCCGACACCGGAACCGATGACAATAAGTATCGCACCGAGAACTCCAAAATAGAAAAGCGGATTGTGCATCTTTGCCAGTTTGTATATTGTCATTCCGATCTTAAAACCATCCTTCATTGGGTTTAATTTAGTTGCAGCCTTTGAGTGTCTTGCTAAATATGTAATAGGAACTTCAATGGTCTTCAAATCCTTTTTAATACACTCGACCGTAATCTCGGTTTCGGTTTCAAATCCCATCTTGTTAAGTTCAAGGGATCTCACGGCATCACGCGTGAATGCCCTGTATCCTGTAAGGATATCATTCAGCCACTCGCCGTATGCGAAACCGAATATCTTGTTGAGAACACGGTTTCCAAAAAGGTTCAGGCGCGTGAACGCAGCAGGCTCATAATTAGCCTGCCTGTTGCCCATAACATGGTCTGCCTCTCCATTTCGCACGGGTCCAAGAACTGCATGCACATCGCTTGCAAGATAGGTCCCATCTCCATCGATCATCACGATATAATCGCTGTCAATAAGTCGAAACGCATCCTGTAGGGCTTGTCCCTTGCCTTTTCCGCTCTGGACAACAACCTTTGCTCCTTGTGCTTCCGCGAACTCGACTGTTTTGTCGGTACTGTGCCCATCTATGACCAGTATATTGTCAAATCCCTCTGCCCTGAAATCCTTTATAAGCTGCTCGATAGTAGCAGCCTCATTGAGGGTCGGTATCAGGATACAGACATCTTCATTTGGCAAGATATATCTTCCTTTGTGGTTAACTCAAATAATACAGGCAATGTGCCACAAAGGGCACAACCTGTGAAAAACAAACTTTCTTGTAATATATATTTTAAATATATAGTGTGAGAAAATCCTCGCTGACGCTCGGATCTACTTGCTTATAAAAGTCCCATGCTGTCAAGTTGCTGTCTTACGACCTCAACTCCACCGTCGCAATCATCCGGGGATTTGCCGCCTGTGACAACCAGTTTTCCGGAACTGAAAATAAGTACGACAACCTTTGGTTCAGCAATACGGTAAACAAGTCCGGGGAACTGTTCAGGCTCGTACTCGATATTCTCAAGACCAAGTCCTATTGCAATCGCATTAAGGTTCAACACTGCATGAAGGTCTGCAGATGCTACGATGTTCTGCACTGTAATTTCAGGATCATCAAGCGTCTCCTGATCAATTCCATTGAGTTTCTTTCCTAAGTTCTTAATGACAGTGTGCACATCCTCAACATTCTTTGCACCGGTGCATACCACTTTTCCGGATGTGAAAATAAGGAACGCTGCTTTTGGATCAGTGACCCTGTAGACAAGTCCCGGGAACTTTTGTTTGTTATATTCTGCACCTTCAAATTCAGATTCGATCTTTATCAGATCAAACTCTTCCGCAAGTTTGGTGGATGCGACCACATTCTCGATCTTGATATTATATTCCGTCATTGTAAATCCTCAGTAAATTAGTTAATATGTTATATTTATGCTATTTAAAAGCAAAGGTTATATTCGCAATTCCTTATATATACTTATACCCACAAACTTATATATCAATTTAAAACACTTATCTAAAAGCACATAATTTTGTAATATTGGTTCAGTATTTAAATATATATTTGTATTTATCAGATCAATTTGGTTAATAGAGGGATGAATTTTGGAAAAAACTAATGTCGTAGTTTCTGATGACCGGATGAAACGTCTTGCACCGGCTGTTGTCTTCTTGATAGGAATAATGGATATAATTTTATCTTCGATTTTTGCACAGTCCGGGTATAATTTTGCAATATTTACTGCCCTGATGACCTTAACTGGTGTATCAGTGCCGTTCATCAGGATGCTAAAAACCCGCTCATACAAGGTTATAGCTTACATCTATATTGGTTTTGCAGCATACTGGGTAGTAGGTACTGCTTACAATGATCCGAATGTAATGTTCGGGGAATTCTTACCGGTGGTAATTTTTGCACTTGCAAATGCTGTAGCAATATTAATTTCCATAGTGGACGGGCGTGATAGTGGCTATATATACAGCAGTATGGGATTTACGGTTGTAATTTACAACATCTTAATCGAAGGAAACTTAGATTACGTTGGCGGGAAACCCGATGTGTTGCTCTTTGTAGCTGTGCTCTGGATGCTAATACCAATGTTGTGGTGTTATTCACTCTCCGAAACTACATCGAGATTGACATTCAATGCCAAGAAACGCTTTTTTTCAACAGTAATAACTGGAATATCTGTACTTCCAATATATCTGCTGCTTGGGATTGTCATCATCACAAGCCAGGGAACACGTACGTTTAATATTCCTACAATTTCATCGATCGGACAGTTCTTTTCCTCAAATCCACAGCTCACTGAAATACTTATTGGTGCAAGCTGGTTCTACATGCTCGCACACACGATCGCAGTATTAATTGCATTTTTCTCAAATGAGTTGGTATTGCATGCTTTCAAGGTCAAGAAGGAGATCAATGACGAAAATGAGATCATCTACAGTGTAGAGAAAAAAGTGGTAGAACAAAAGGTTGAGAAGGAAGACCCTTACAAAAATATAATCAAGGAGATGAGATCGTTCAAAAAAGAATTCAGTGCTGGCAAGGTTAATCGCCTTGCAGCGACCCAGAAAATTGGTAAGATCCGAAATGAGATGGAATTATTGGTTGCAAAATACCATCACGGTTCAAAGGAATCGGCAGAAAAACTGCTGAAGGAAATTGAAAAAGAAATTGAGTTTGCGTTCAGGTAGTGATAAAAAGTGAAATTGACAACTGAAGATTATATCCGCATACTTGAGACGTGTGAGATCAAAGGTCATGACGAGGCAATCCTCAGGATACTTCGTTACGTCGAGCTTGGATATCCTGTAATGCTGTACGGTCCTCCCGGAAACGGTAAGACCACGATCGCTGAGCACATACTGTCATACATAGGCGGAGAAGATGAGTCAAGTTTCCTGAAGATCGAAGCCACAGAAGGCATGAGCGAATATCAGGTCATAGGAGGTTTTCACCCTCTGGCAATGTCCGGTAATGCAGAACTTGCACAGAAGTTCATGTACAAGGACGGGATTGTGGCAAGAGCTATTGAATCGGGGAAGAACCTGCTGATCGATGAATTCACCCGCGCTCCAAGTTCAGCATATTCAGGATTGTTCTTACTGCTTTCAAGAGACACGTTGCCTCTTGAGTACAAAGAGACCGTTCTCAAAAAGCCAGAGGGATGGGTACTGATATCCACAGCGAATTTTGGTGATGAGGGTACGTTCAAGTTGAGTAATGCACTCAAACGACGTTTTGTTCCAATAAATGTAGGATACGTGTCAAGCGCAACCGAAAAGACGGTCATATCCAATATCACGCCTGATCTTGACCCCGAAGTTGAGAATGCGATAATACTTTTTGCAAGCGAGACGCGCACACTTTGGAGAAAGGATCGCAGTATCCCGCAGGGACTTTCCACAGACGGTGTTATCAAGATGGCACGGTACTGTGAACTTGCCATGTCGCAGGGGTTTGATGGCAAAAGCGTGTTCGTTGATGCGGCGTTCCATCAGGGCACAATAATTGCAGACGAGACCGACCCGCATTCGATCCAGCTTGTCCAGGAATTAGCTCTCAAGATCGCAGAAGATATGTGATATGTCAGATATTATTGATTCTCTTGATGGACTTGCGTCCATGTGCCATGAATATCCTTCCGATCCGCACAACACAGAACTGTATGGTAAGATCGTATCGATGTGTAGTGAATTGGCGTATCAGTACCTCAGGACAGATTACTATGTGCCCCCAACAGTCGGACGCATGGTATATCGCAAGTATGGCGAGGGAGGAAACATCCATATCAACAGGACGATACAGGAGATCTGCAGCAAAGGCCGCAGTCTGGATGCCATCGTATCGAGACAACGTGTCAAAGACATAAATTTGGACAATTTTGCATTTGTGATCGATAGGAGCGCTGCGATTACGGTAAAGGGTCCAGGTCGCAAGACCGGTACGTACATTGGCGTATCAAAAAATCCTGAGATCATTGAAAAGATAGCTGCCATGTCAATTCTGGAAAGTATCAAAAAGACATCCGATGTCATCGATATAGTCACGTATGGCAAGGATGTTGAAGGTCCTTTAAATGAACAGCAGTATACATACAGGGATATGCTTCTGGACAGGGGAGAAGGGGCAAATCGTCTTGATCTTGCACTTGCAAGACTTCTGCAGTTACAATGGGATCGGCGCCCTGGTGTAAAACATCTTATCATATTGACAAGCGGAATGCCGGAAACAGGACGCATGAACCTGCTTGATGACATCGAAGTTCAGGAAACCGTTTTGCAATATCTGGATCATATGCAAAAACGAAGAGTTCGAACACTATACCTTCCTGTGATCACAGATGAGGGGTTCGCAAACAAGCGTGTGGGATCGCACAGTCCCAGAAGTTTTGCGCAAAAAATAGCGCGTATCGGGATACCCACGGCAGAGTTGGGGGACTTACAAATGTTGCCTGATGTGCTAAGGGATGGCTTTAAGCAGATGCTCTCATGCAGGATGCATGTTTCGTTGTTTGAATGAGCATATTGCAGTTGCATTTAATTTTAATCAAATAAAAAGTAGGTCCTGTTATTGAATAGTATAATGGGATCAACCAACTTGGATGGGAATTTAGCCGGTTCAATCCCATTAACCACTTTTTTCATAGTATATATTTTATAAATATATAGTGCGAGTTAATGCGAACGAAGTGAGCATTTTCTCGCATGCAGTATTGAAGCACATCAGTTATTCTGACATACAACAGTATAAACAATCCAGCCAAC
>JAUWBW010000206.1 GCA_030609665.1 Methanosarcinaceae archaeon
GATGAGTATCGCACAGGTCAGGGAAAGTATTGCAGCTTCGTCAAGCGAAGAGGTCACAGCATCATATCTCGATACGATCTCAAAAAGCAAGATAAACGGTTACGTTACAATTAATGAAGGTGCGATTGCCCGCGCGCAGGAGATTGACAAGAACGACTTGAACTAATAACTTTATATTTAATAAGCAAGTGTATCACTATTTATAGGTGAATATAATGGACGCGAAAGAAGTTACAAAATCAGTACTGGATTACTTTCAAAATATTAAACAAGTTAAATTTTCTTTTGAAGTCAAGAAAGTTGAAAAAATAACTGGAACTTTTGATGGCGAGACGTGGATAGGTACATGTGACATTTTAAATTTATTCGATGATGCACCTAAAATATTTGAGGTGGGAGTAAATGATGCGACAGGAGATTTCATCTATATCAAAGAAATTGAGTGATAGGACAAAACCCATAATCTTTGATACCAGCCCTCTTTTGTTACTTCTAATGGGCATTTATGATAAAAATGCGATAAGTAGTTTCAAAAGACTTTCAAATTATGACGCTGATGATTATGAATTACTTTTTCAATTCGCCTTAAAAAGAAAAATTATGGTAACTCCACATGTTTTATCTGAAGTATCAAATTTTGCAGATCGATTAAAAGACAAGTTCTCTGAATTTTTAGAAAGTAATAAACTGACACTAAATAAAATCGACGAAAAATATATTTCAAAAACATATATCCTTAGTACTCCAGAAGTAAATAAATTTGGATTTACTGATGTTTCAATAATTTTAGCAGCAAAAGAGAATAATGCATTAGTACTCACGGATGATTTTCCGCTTTATGGGATATGTAAAAAAATAGGGTTAGATACAATGCACGTTAGTACAGAAATTCTAAGCCAAAAAGAAATTTTTAAATAGCTGGAATAAAGTTCAGATGTTTGACAATATGGAGGGGGACCTATTGAAATGTGTCTCATTTCAATGTCTTAGACAGAGGGCGGTGCCGTTTTGGATTGTTGACGAATTGTAATTGCATATCTTTGTGCCAAAAGTCGTATCACACCCCGACTTTATACACCCAACAATCACTTTTCAAACAGTCACTATTCCCCAAACAAAGCCAATCCCATAAGAATATATTAATATTAGATACTTGTTTTTGTTACCCATATATTACACTAACAATTTATCACTCAATTTTCATATGAGGAACTTACGATGATCACAAAAGATGAGGTAGAACATGTAGGCTGGCTTGCTCGCATCGAGATCGATGAGCAGGATGCTGATACATACGCCGCACATTTAAACACTGTACTTGAATATTTCGGACAACTGGATGAAGTGGATACAGAGAATGTTGATCCAACCTACCACGTCGCAGATGTGGTGAATGTGTTCAGGGAAGATGTTGTAACAGAATCCCTGACGCAGGAAGAAGCGCTTGAGAACACACAGAGCAAACAGGATGGGCACTTTAAAGCGCCGAAGATCATGTGAGGTACAAAGAATGTCAAAGGCAAAATGGATGAGTATCTCAGAGGTCAGGGAAAGTATTGCAGCTTCGTCAAGCGAAGAGGTCACATCATCATATCTCGATACGATCTCAAAAAGCAAGATAAACGGTTACGTTACAATTAATGAAGGTGCAATCGCACGCGCGCAGGACATCGACAATGATAAGCTTGGAGAGGGGCACGATGGTGTGCTTGCAGGCGTACCGATCGCCATCAAGGATAACATATCCACAAAGGGAATACAGACAACATGCAGTTCAAAGATACTGCAAGGCTATGTGCCACCATACAACGCACACGTCATCGAGCGCCTGCTTGATGCCGGAGCAGTCATACTTGGCAAGACCAACATGGACGAGTTTGCAATGGGTACATCAACAGAATCCAGTCACTACGGAACAACCCTCAACCCATGGAACCTCGAAAGAGTTCCGGGCGGTTCATCAGGTGGCAGTGCCGCAGTCGTTGCAGCAAGTGAAGCACCCATCTCGCTTGGTTCCGATACCGGCGGGTCGGTCAGGTGTCCCGCAGCCTTTTGCGGTGTAGTGGGAATCAAACCAACATACGGCGGCATATCACGATACGGACTCATCTCGTATGCGAATTCGCTTGAACAGATCGGACCGATCGCAACAAACGTCAGCGATATCGCAACTATCATGGATGTCATAGGAGGGCACGACCCCCGCGACAGTACATCCATCAAGCAGGAGATCGCATACCGGGATTCACTTGTTGACGATGTATCAGGACTCAAGATCGGAGTGCCTGATGAGTATTTTGCAGAAGGCATTGACGAAGGTGTTGAAAAAACTGTATGGGCTGCCATCCAGAAATTCGAGGATATGGGTGCGACATGGGAGAAAGTCTCCATGCCCCATACAAAGTACGCACTTCCTGCATACTACGTCATTGCAATGAGTGAAGCATCATCCAACCTTGCACGTTTCGACGGCACACGATACGGTCATGTCGAGCAGGGCGAGAACTGGCACGTAATGGCATCACGAACCCGCGCAAAAGGTTTTGGCGAGGAAGTAAAACGCAGGATACTGCTCGGAACGTATGCATTGTCTGCCGTATATCATGACAAGTATTACCTGAAGGCGCTCAAAGTGCGCACACTCGTAAAACAGGACTTCGACAAAGCACTCTCAAACGTGGATGTGCTCATGGCACCAACCATGCCAACACCCGCTTTCAAGATCGGTGAAAAGATCGAAGACCCGTTGGCTCTCTATCTCACAGATGTCAACACAGTACCGATCAATCTAGCAGGAGTACCATCAATTTCCATGCCATGCGGCCTGGTTGACGGTCTTCCGGTCGGATTGCAGATAATCGGGAAACACTTTGACGAATCCACTATCATGCGCGCTGCATATTCATTTGAACAGAACACCGACCATCTTGCCAAAAGACCGGCGGGGGTGGAATAATGGTTTACGATAATCCTGACGGAGTAATGATCGGACTGGAAATACATGTTCAGTTGAACAAACTGAATACAAAGATGTTCTGCGGATGTTCGACAAAATACCATGAGGATGAGCCAAACACTCACGTTTGTCCGGTATGTCTAGGACTACCAGGCTCGCTTCCCGTAATAAATGAAAGGGCAGTGGAAGCCGCCATGAAGATTGGACTGGCACTTAATTGTGACATCGTGCCGCAGACACAGTTCCACAGAAAGAATTACTACTATCCCGATCTTCCAAAAGGTTTCCAGACAACCCAGTACGATTTCCCCATTGCAAGCGAGGGCAAGGTCGTCATCGAAGGCGAGGACGGCGAACATGTTATCGGAATAACACGCGCCCACATGGAAGAGGACCCGGGTCGGCTGGTGCATATCGGTTCCATTGACAAATCCAAAGGGACAATGATCGATTACAATCGGTCAGGTATGGCACTGATCGAGATC
>JAUWBW010000211.1 GCA_030609665.1 Methanosarcinaceae archaeon
TTCGATCATCTCGCGCACGCGCTGGATCTCATCTCCGAGTCCGCCGATATCCTCATAAGTGATTCCCCTTGCTGCGCTTTCGTACCCCCTGACAGGCTTTTGGCGCAGTTCGATCTCTGTCATCTCGTTTATGATCAGGATACCTTCTTCGGGATCGGTCTCGATAGCGATCAATGGAATTGCCTGCCCGCTTGCCATTGGACCAGCCATTGGCTGGGTCATTGAACTGACTATCGGTATCACATCACCATTGATAACAGGACGCTTGAGGATGTTGTGTTTGATTATGTCGCCTGTGTTTTCCCCAAATTCCACGTCCACGCCTTCAGGTGGGGCCAACAGCACACGCTCTGCAGGTATAACCTCGGTTTTTCTGATGGTTACACGCTCACCGATACCGACTCCGGCATTCTGCCTGATAAAACCGTCAATTCGAATGATGCCCTGTCCCCAGTCTTGTCTGTCTGCTCTCCAGACCTTTGCAGCCGTTCTTTTCTTACCCGTGATCTCCACAATATCGCCGGGGGATAGTTGCAGACTTAAAAGGGTGCTTGGGTCAAGACGAATGATGCCACGTCCGAAGTCGCTCGGATGTGCTTTTTCAACTTTTATCTGTATTTCATCCATTGAGTTCATCCCGAAAAACAATTTTGTTTATGATTTTGCAGTATATATGGTATATAATCAGTATATAATCAGTAAAATTATGTTATCTGATGCTTATATTCCATCCAATACATAAAAACTATATGGTTTCAAATTTATTGATTGATAGTGATTTTTGATGCAGGCATTGATATTTGACCCTTTTTCGGGCGCTTCGGGAGATATGATTATTGCAAGTCTGGTCGACCTTGGGGCAGATGCAACCGTAGTGCGTGAGGCAATGGAATCGGCTGCTGATGTCTCGGTTTCCGTTGGTCGTGTATCAAAATGTGGTATTGATGCTGCGAATGTCAATGTTAAGGTCAATACCGAAAAAGAACATTCCCGCAGTTATTTTGAATTAATAGATGAGATAAAGTCAGCATCCCTGCCCGAAAAGGTGGAGAAGGATGCACTTGCGGTTTTTTCCCTAATGGCAGATGCGGAATCAAAGGTTCACGGGCAGGACCTTGAGAGCATCCATTTCCACGAGGTCGGGCAGAATGATGCGATCGCTGATGTCGTTGGCGCATGTACTGCGATCCATGAACTTGAGTGGGAGACGATACACTGCATGCCAATTACAGTAGGCAACGGATTTGTAGAGTCGGCACACGGTATATTGCCGGTTCCGGCACCCGCAACTCTTGAGATACTGCGCGCTGGTAAGATGATGTTCAAAGGCGGCGCAGTCCAGCGTGAATTGCTGACCCCCACAGGCGCAGCGCTGTTGTCTCATTTTTCAACACCTGTTGATTCATTTCCCCAATCCACCCCAACCCGTGTAGGTTATGGTGCAGGGGATGCGGACACGCCGCATCCGAACGTGCTACGCGCGGTTTTGGCTGATGCGGACGATGCACTGATACAAGATCACATCGAGGTGCTTGAAACCAATGTGGATGATGTTACCGGGGAGGTTCTTGGAAACCTGATCGAACAACTGCTTGAAATGGGCGCGCGGGATGTTACGATAACCCCTGCGACAATGAAAAAGGGCAGGACCGGTCATATTATCCATGTCATTGCAAAGTCACATGACACTTCAAAACTCGCACGCAAGATCATCACCGAGACTGGCTCGCTTGGGGTTCGCGTGATCCCGACACGTCATCGTCTGATAGCAGGCAGGCGCATGAGTAGTGTTAAGATAGTGGTTGGGGGGCAGGAGTTTGAGATTGCGGTCAAGATCGCGCAGGATACACATGGTGCGCTGCTCAATATCTCGGCTGAATTTGAGGATTGCAAGAGGGTGGCGAAGGTATGTGGAGTGCCGCTTAAGGATGTTATCCGAAGGGCTGAGGGGGCTGCTTGGGAGCGGTTTTAGGAGTGTTAGTTACTGAATAATGGATACTATAGTTTAGTACAAATATCGATTTTACAGCCTTATTTACAGGAAAAGGGTGTCCTGATAATAAGTCCAAGTGCTTTTAAAAGCTTGCAAAAAGAAAGGCAACAATAAATTTTTAGGAGAAATGGGGCATTCATAACCCTTTATATGCAAAACAAAATAAAATGGATGCCTACTCTTATTCCCCCTTTATAGTTCGAAAAATTAGAATACGCGATTTTTTCGGTTTTAGATAGTTTGCCCCATCGATAAATTTGCAAACAGGTGTTTTAAGTTTGGAATGTATTTATTGGTGATCGGTTAAGCTCTCCATTGGTCCACTAATCTCTTCCGATTAATATTCGGATCAAGCGTTTGACTTTGATACACTTCGAATAGTTTCATAAGACCTGCATCAATCTTCGCATAATCGAGAACAGCGTCTAAGAGTCTATGTGATTTTTCAGCAAATATCGTTTCCCATCTCAAGTGAGTATAGCGAGGAGTATTTTCAAGATTTGCCGAAAAAACCAGACAATAAACACGTCTTGACACTATCAACGTTAATATCCCCTCCGCATGAAGAAAAATTGTATTAAGCTGTAATAAAATTGCCGATAGTATACCTTAACCGATCACGTATGCGAGAACATTTGGCATGCGCTGATGTCATATCTGCATGAGAGGAAAGGGATCAAGTATGCGCCGCAGGTGGCTGATTCGGAATTGGATGCGTATGAGGAACTTGCTGATGTGGTTCGTAAGAATGTGGATATGGCGCGGGTTTGTGAGATTATTGGGGTTGATGTGTAGGTCGTTCAGATGTTCTGTGTAGTTTCTCGTACTTCAGTATGACTCATCTGATTACGTGTTTCAAGTATTATTGTCATAACAATAATTGTTTACACAATAATTTGGAATAAATGTTTTCAGGTCGCCTTATCAAGATCATCCAGTTTAAACAACAAAAACCCGTTCTGCTTTGCAAACTTTTCCGCCCGATGTGTGAAACCGGATTTTGATATCACGGCAAAATGTTCTTTTCTTTCTTTATTGTACCAATCAACAAATCGGGATTTCTTTTGCAGATCTTCTAAAACACCAACATCCGTCTTTTTATTCTTCCATTTGCATTCGCAAAATAGGATATCTTTTGTGTTCTCGTTT
>JAUWBW010000054.1 GCA_030609665.1 Methanosarcinaceae archaeon
TTCAGGCAAACGTGCAGGAGACGACTTCGGAATTGCCATGAATCCCGAGTTCCTTCGCGAAGGTAAAGCAATCTACGATTTCATGCACCCTGACAAGATCGTGATCGGTGCCATCGACGAGCGCACAAGTGCGATAGTATCGGAACTCTACCGCAGCCTCGACTGCGATATCACGCACACCAATCCAAAGACCGCAGAGATGATAAAATACGTCAACAACTCCTTCCTTGCAACAAAGATATCATTCTCCAACGAAATCGGGAACATCTGCAAGAAACTCGGCATCGACACCTACGAAGTAATGCAGGCTGTCGGCACTGATCTCAGGATATCCCCAAGTTTCCTCAATTCAGGCGCAGGTTTTGGTGGCTCATGCTTCCCAAAGGATGTCAAAGCACTGATAGGTAAAGCAAAGGACATTGGTTACGACCCACTTCTTCTCGAATCGGTTATCGAAGTGAACGAACAGCAGCCACACAGAATGATCGAACTTCTCGAAAACAAACTCGGCGAAGGTAACATCGCAGGAAAAAGGATCGCTGTACTCGGGCTCGCATTCAAGAACGACACCGACGATATTCGCGAATCCCGATCGATCCCAGTCATCGCTGAACTCCTGTGCCTTGGGGCAGATGTCACAGCCTATGACCCAATGGCATCGGACGAGATGAAGAAAGTGTTCAACAACATTACATACCACATGAGCGCAGCCGGTGCTCTCAAGGACGCGGACGCATGCTTCATAATGACAGAATGGGATGAGTTCAGGAACCTCGACTCAGAGTTTGGTCTCATGAAGAACAGTATCGTGATCGATGGCAGGCACATGATAGTGCCGCAGAATCTTGAACAGGAAATCGATTACATGGGTCTTTGCTGGTAAAACATATACAAGAAAATCTTCGCTGACGCTCAGATTAACTTGGAGTACATAATTTTACAAATTATATACAACGAGAAAATCTTCGCTTACGCTCAGATTAACTCGAACTATATAATTCTATAAATTATATACTATAAAAAAAGAGATCAAAAACGATACCATGTCAACAATACAATTATCCAGCAGGGTCGGGCTTTTCACAGAATCCGTCATACGCGACATGACGCGCCTTGCCATCGGGTACGATGCCATCAACCTTGCGCAGGGATTTCCTGATTTTGGCGCGCCCGATGAGTTAAAGGAAGCTGCCATTTCAGCAATAAGGGCTGACCATAACCAGTACGCTATCACATGGGGCGCACAGGAATTGCGCGATGCGATTGCAAAGCGTGCGCAGGAATTCAACAACATCAGTGTTGACCCCAACCGCGAAGTGACAGTGACATGCGGTGCTACCGAAGCCATGATGGCATCCATGCTTGCGCTCATCAACCCGGGGGACGAGGTCGTCATCTTTGAACCATTTTACGAGAACTACGGACCCGATGCGGCAGTCTCTGGCGCAGTTCCGAGATTCGTGCCGCTCGACCCTGATGATTTCTCGATCGATGAGGATGCCCTGAAATCAGCATTCAACAACAAAACCAAAGCGATCGTCGTAAACACGCCAAACAACCCGAGCGGAAAGGTGTTCACAAAGCGCGATATGAAACTGATCGCAGACCTTTGTCATGATTACAATGCTGTTGCAATCACCGATGAGATATACGAACACATCATCTATGACGGCAAAAAACACATCAGTCTTGCCTCGCTCGACGATATGCACAACCGCACGATAACAATTGGCGGCATATCCAAAACATACAGCGTCACAGGCTGGCGCATTGGCTACACGATTGCCAATGAGGAACTCACAGACGGCATCAGGAAGATCCACGATTTCCTCACAGTCGGTGCACCCGCACCTCTCCAGCACGCTGCGGCAGAAGCACTCGCATATCCCGATTTATACTACAGCGGACTTGTGGAAATGTATGACCGCAAACGGCACATGCTCTTTGACGCGCTCACATCTGCGGGGTTCAAATGCATCCTGCCGGAAGGTGCATATTACATACTTGCCGATATCTCAGAACTCGCAGGCGGGATGGATGATGTGGAATTTGCAAAATATCTCGTGAAAGAGGTTGGGGTGGCATCAGTACCCGGCAGCAGTTTCTATACTGATACCGAAATTGGCAAAACGAAAGTGAGATTCACGTTCTCCAAGCAGGATTCAACATTGCAGGAAGCGGCTGAAAGATTGGAGTCGCTGAACAACGGATGACACAGATTTATCAATATGATCAAAATAACATTGGATGGGTAAAAAATGAGTGATGAAATGAAAGACGATACGCATGGTCGTATCGAATCCTTTGACCAGAGTGTAAGAAGCCTTGAGCGCCGCCTGCGTGCGGTTGAGCGCAGACTTTCCATCGAAGTTCCGCCCGAGGACAGCGCGGCAGACTCGTTCGATAATACGGAAAAATTGTTACAACAGACACGTGCGGAACTCTCTGTACTTGTCGAAGAGTTCGGCAGCTTGAAAACAGGTGTCAATGACCTCAAAGAACTGCTGCAGGAATCCCTGCGCGCGGACATGGACAAACTGTCGGACACCATAATGCAACTCGACAGTCGGCTTGAGAGGGTGGAGAATCAGAACAAGATCACAATAGGTTCGATAAAAGTACCTGTTGAACTGTCAGGAGTGGTCGGAGCAGGTGTTCTGCTTGTAACCGGAACCCTCATTTTTGCAGACAGGTGGGATATTATCAGGTCGCCATATTTCTCTTTCGGCATTGCGGGAGTGTTGGCAGCAGCCGTACTTGCAAAATTCTATCTGGCAAATAAGACGACAGATTAGGTTTTTACTACTTTCACCACATATCCGTCCATATAGTCCATATAGCCGTCAGCCATCACCTTGATCGAGAGGTATCCTTCCTGTTTTCCAACCGACAGTGAGATGTTGGCAACCTGAAGCACAACCTCGCCGCCCGAATCTGTAACACCGCCTGCAGCTGCAGAATGGGACGGTCCCCAGACGACAACGTTCGCACCGCCTATTGGATTATCATCATTATCAAAAACGGTCATCAACAACGGCGGCGTGTCCCCGCTGCCGTCCGGCAGCGTAAATGAACTGACATTCGCAACCGCATACATCGGTCGCGGGGCTGCGGGTGCGTTTGATATACTTCCAACTATCGCGGCAAATCCGACAAGTCCTATTATTGTGAGAACTACCATTCGGATCGGGAGTCCTACCGAACCCCGCTCATCCCGCAGCAGGCGTTTGAGATACATGATCTAAAAATGAAAAAAAAGAAATGATGGTTACTTGGTCTTTACGATCATCACAGCATCCGTCTTATCGTAATCATAGAACCCGTTTGCCGTAATTGTAAGATCCATTGTGCCTTCGTTCTGGTTCGCACCGAGTTTTACCTGTGCGTTGTCTGTAATGAGCACAGCCTTTCCATCGATATCGGTCGTGTTTGTGGCTACACCGCCGAGCCCGCGCAGGACTACATTTGCATCTCGGACGGGGTTTCCGTCAGGGTCGGTCGCGGTAATTCTGACCTCTACCATAAGCTCATCTTGTGCCGCAAGCGCATCCACAATAATGGTGTTCCCGGGTTCGAGTGCACCATCTATCCCGGATTTGTCAATGTTCACTGACATATTCTTTGTAGGCGGCGGGATAATCGCAATAAGCGCAGCCAAAGCCACCATTCCCACTACAAGCATTACCACGATGTTGATCGGAAGTTCGATCGCCGAATCGTTTTTGAATATATTTTTGTTCTTTTTCATTGATACCACCAAATATTTTTGGGTTGAAGGATACGGACTTTGTATATAAATTGTATGATTGTGATTCAATTTGGTTATTTTGTGAAAACCACATATCCTTTAACAGGTGCTTATGTAAAACTTTAATACAATCCATTCACATAAGATTCAAAACTTAACGTGAAGGTGAGGACATGTCAACAGTCAAAAATCCCATTGTGAAAGACGTGGTTTCAAAAATCGTTGCAACTATCAACCCTGACAAAATAATCCTGTTCGGTTCTTATGCACGAGGAGATGCTTCACCGGATAGTGACATTGATGTTCTCGTCGTGAAAAGCGGTGTCGAGAATATGAGACAGGCTGCACAGCAGATATACCGAGCCTTGCACGGCATTCGTGCGCCGGTAGATGTCATTGTGGAAACGCCTGAACACCTTGAGAAACATAAAAATGTGCCTGGTCTGATATACAAGCGTGCGCTGGCGGAAGGGGTCGTTGTGTATGGAGACTAAAAACGACGTAATTCGCGAATGGCTTCGCAGGGCATATGGGAATCTGGTAAGGGCGCAAACGGGCAGGATCACTGAAGATTTCTTCTATGAAGACCTGTGTTTTGATGCACAACAGGCAGTGGAAAAATCACTTAAATCTTTGCTGATCCATCATGATATTGAAGTGAAAAAAACGCACTCAATTTCATACTTATTAACTCTACTTGAAGATGCTATAGGCGAAATTCCTGAAAATGTGTGTGATGCTGAAATTCTAACTGAATATGCTGTGACAACACGTTATCCCGGAGATTGGGCACCCGTTGGTGAAAATGAATATCACAATGCAATTGAATTAGCAAAAAAAATATACGATTGGGTACTTGAAAACCTCCCCGAAGATATGCATCCTTAAAAATAAAACCTTATAACCCTGCACATTAACTTGATGTACCAGAACCACACTTGTGATGCCTATGAAAAAGATCGTGATTATTGATTATGGAGTCGGAAATCTCCGAAGTGTCCAGAAAGGACTTGAATATGCAGGCGCATCGCCCATCATCTCAAGTGACCCGCAGGAGATACTGGATGCTGACGGCGTCATCCTGCCCGGTGTCGGCGCGTTTATTGATGCCATGAAGAAGATCGAAAACCTGCGCGATGTTATCCGCGAATATGTGGATTCCGGCAAACCAATGCTTGGTATCTGTCTGGGAGAGCAAATACTCATGAGCGAGTCCGATGAAGGTGGACTGACAAAAGGTCTCGACATCGTGCCCGGGCGAGTTACACGTTTTCCGCACACCAACCTGAAAGTTCCGCACATGGGCTGGAACTCGATCAAAATAACACAGGGACATCCATTCTTCGAGGGTGTGCCTGATAACACCTATGTGTACTTCGTGCACTCATATTATGTGGACACTGATGCAACACACACCCTTGCATCCTGCAAGTACGGTACCGAGTTTGCAGCATCCGTTGTAAACGACGCAAAAAATGTAATAGGAACACAATTCCATCCCGAAAAAAGCGGGGACATCGGACTTAAAATGCTCAAGAACTTTGTCGGAATGTGTTGATTTTTTTAATGAACAGGGATTATCATGGATATAGAAGGTTATGCAAAAAGGGGCTTGCTTGCCAGCGAGCCGGATATTGAAGATAAACTGACAGCACGCATACTTGAAGTAAAGAAGACTACACCTCAACACGCACGCAACCTTGCGAAAGCTGCCATTGTCGAAGCCAAAGCCACACTCAATGTCAGCGGCGATGTGCTCGAATCAACGATATCAGGTGTCACAATGGGACAGTTCGGAGTCGGCTCACGTGGCATGGGTGATTTCTATACCCACGAGAAGATCGCGGAAGTCATCGGAAAAACGAGTGCTGTTGTCGATACATCCCATCTTGACGACTCAGGCGCGGTAAAAACCAACGGCAGTGAAGAATACATTATAGTAACAGTTGACGGGATCCACTCCCGACTCAGCGATTTCCCGTTCCTTGCAGGTTTTCATGTTGCAAGGGCATCCCTTCGTGATGTCTATGCCATGGGCGCGCGTCCGGTTGCCTTGCTATCGGACATCCATGTCGCTGATGACGGAGATGTCGCAAAAATATTCGACCACATCGCAGGCATCACCACGGTCTCGGAACTAACAGGAATCCCGCTCATAACAGGCAGCACCCTCCGCATCGGCGGAGACATGGTCATAGGTGAGCGCATGACAGGCGGTGTCGGTGCAGTCGGCGCGGCATCAGACCTCACATCAAGGATACAATCAAAGGTCGGGGACGTCATCCTCATGACAGAAGGCGCAGGTGGCGGCACCATCTCAACCACGGCACTCTATTACAACATGCATGAGGTCGTTGACGAAACCATCAACATCAAGTTCCTTGAAGCATGCGATGCACTCATTGATTCGGGTCTGACCAAACACATCCATGCCATGACAGATGTCACCAACGGCGGCATCAGAGGCGACGCGAAGGAGATATCAAGGACAGCAGGCGTAAAACTCGTATTTGAGGAATCACGCATGCGCCCCCTGGTAAACAAACCGGTACTTGAAATGCTCGAATCGCTTGAGATAGATTACCTTGGTGTCTCACTTGATGCATTGCTCATAATTGCACCCTCCGAATTTGCAGACAACATCATGCAGACCGTAAGGGCAGTAGATGTTGAGATCGATATCATCGGGCGTGTTGAAGAAGGAACAGGCGCAGAAGTGATAATCGATGGCGAAAGGCATGATTTCACACCTCGTTTCAGGGAATCCGCATATACTCCCATCAAAAAGATGATAGGCGAAGAAGAGCCGCGCGATTTTAATGAGATGAAAAGCGCAATTGACAGGGCTGCAAATGATGCAGTCGAAAAGAAGCGGCGCGTTGTTGAGATGATACGCAACATCTAATATTACGGTATTTTTTTAGATATTTTTGATGCCGATGCAATCCGCCGCAGGCGGCACAACCCACCATAAACGATAAAAGACTAATATATTCGTATTTAATCGAGATAATTCTCGCCATGTTCGGATTTACTCACACCACATATCTATAAAATATGGATCTCCTCAACATCGTGTGGGTAACATCACTATTCAGGATATATCGCCTGATATACAATCGCATTGCTTGAATCAATGGACAGGATGAACAGGATTGACAGGATATAAATGACTTTCCCCATCCTGTAAATCCTGTTCATCCCGTCTAATACTTACCCACTCAATGTTAGGGAGAACCTAAAATATATACTGAAACAAAGTGAATTGTCTTATAGATGATTAGGTGCAACTTTCTCGGATCATTAGTATGGAAATATGCTGCCTGCGGCGGTTATATTGTTTTTTGTTTCAAATAAAACATTACATTTACGCAGTTATCTCAACACGCCTATACAAAGACCTTGCCCTTATCCTTAATCTGCTCGCTTAACAACAAGCACAACCCCATCCTTTCCAATAATCTCAACCTTTTCCTCTTCGGCAATAGATTCATCCGCACGTGCTTTCCAGTACTCACCTTTATGCCTCACAAAACCTGTAGTTCCGGGTTCAAGCGCGTCTATGGTCTGCGCCATATCCCCGATCATTTCTCCGACAAGGGGTTTTCTGTGCCTGACCTCCATTACCTTATAGATTGCAAACACCATCACAATACCGATAACCACGGTCGGCGCGGCAACGGCTATCATAAGATTTCTCTGGAAATCGGCAGGCGTATAATAATTCGGAAAACTCATTGGCACCAGAAGAATACTGCCAGATATCAGGCATATCATGCCTGCAATACCAAATACCCCAAACCCTGGCGCCTGCAATTCTAATACCAACAACGCAATCCCGACAAGCAAAAGGAAAACCGCCGCAATGTTGACATCAAAACCCGTACCGATAAGCCCCAGTGTTATTGCAATAATGCCAAATATCTCAGCACCCACTCCGGGATTGGAAATCCCGAACACGACACCGTATATCCCGAGCATCATCAGGATGGACGATATAAGAGGATTTGAAATGATATTCATGAAAGATAGCCTGACTGACGGGGTGTAATATTCAATATCTGCACCACTTGTGCTGAGTGTTTTACCTTTAATGAACTCTCCATCTATCTGCACCAGCAGATCCTCGATCGTGAGTGCAATAAACTCAATGACCCCTCTGTCCAGTGCGGATTCGGCATTGAGATTAAGATTTTTGGTAATGAACTCCTCGGCAACAGTCTCATTCCTGCCATGCATGAGTGCCTTTTCGCGCGCAAGCGCAACAATGGCATTCACGATCTTTGACTCGTTCACAGGTTCAATTCCTGTTGCCGACATCTCAACAGGCTGTGCCGAGCCGATTATCGTATGCGGCGCCATTGCGGCAATATCCGTGCTGATCAATATCAGTGTGCCTGCAGACCATGCTTTCACACCTTCGGGATAGACATATCCGATAACCGGAACATCTGTCTGGTCAATTGATTCAATGATATTGAACGTCTCGTCCAATCCGCCTCCGGGCGTGTTGAGTGTGATGATGAGAGCCTCAAAACCTTCAGTCTCGGCTGTAAAAATTGCATCCAGAACAATGTCATCAGATACCGGAGTGATGGAGTCGGAAATATCAAGAACAAGTACTTTTTGCTCTGCACCGGCACAGGCGGATGAGAGTATAAGGATTAAACTAAAAAAGATAAGTGGGAGGAGATACAATCTTCTGTGCACCATATCATCTCCCTCTTATTCGCTTTTCACTTTATGCCTTCTTCGCAACAGCCTGTGACACTGCAGCGATCTCTCCGATCTCGCTTGATGAAGATATTATTATCATATTCTTCTCACGTGCGATCTCAGCATAGGTCTGGAGTTCTCGCAGTTTGATGGCTACAGGTACTTCTCCATACAGTTTTGCAGCAGCCGTCATCTTTTCGGCAGCCTTGAACTCACCATCTGCCAAAATGATACGTGCGCGCTTTTCACGCTCTGCCTCTGCCTGTTTTGCAATTGCACGAAGCATGGTCTCAGGAAGACTGACATCCCTTAGTGTCACACCTGTAACCTTGATACCCCATGGATCTGTCGAAACATCCAACAGTTCCTGAATATCCTTGTTGATAGTCTCACGTTGTGAAAGCACATCATCAAGTTCTATTTGACCAAGTACATCCCTGAGCGTGGTCTGGGATAACATTGATGTTGCAAACTTGTAATTCTCCACCTCTGTCACGGCGGCACCGGGTTCAGTAACCTTGTAGTACACAACCGCATCCACTTCCACAGTCACGTTATCTCTTGTGATGACCGCCTGCTTTGGGACATCGATAGTGACTATACGAAGATCGATCTTTACAACAGTATCGATCACAGGAATGATAAAGAACAGACCCGGTCCTTTCACACCACTGAGCCTGCCCAACCTGAAGATCACAACACGTTCATACTCCTTCACCATCTTGATGGATTGGGATAATATCGCTATAACAATTATCAATACCGGAAATATAAGTTCACTTGCCATTTTAGCACCCTCCTAAAACTAAAGTGAGTGTTTCAGGATAAAAAGGTGTTGCTTAATAAAAAAGTTTAGAGGATTGGTGGGCCCGAATTTTCCGAGGGGATGTAATGTACAAGAAAGCATTTATTGTACACGAAATAATGAAAGCAAATCATTTATTCTTCCAGACCCACAATGATAAAGACGATGTTAAGGTTTATTAACCTGATGAAATTTGATGTGTGAAATTTCAAACAACTTTGAAAACGGTACCAATCCCCACCGTGTTCTTGGAATGAGAAACATAAGGCACATATTTATAGTAAACCATGATGTGCCACAACGTTAGATACATATTTACGGGAGAATGTGTTTTCTTTCGAATTAAATTGTATAGTGCCACCCAAACTCTCATCTAATTTAACAAACTTGAGCATACACAGTAATGCATAGTAACTGATAAATCCAATATGTACAATGTAATGGATGATAAAATGAGTGAAAAATGTACAGAATGTGGCGGTCACGGCGTCAAAGTCATATCCAGCGAAAAGTGCCCACTATGTAAGGGTTCAGGAAAAGCGAAAGCCGTTGACCTGATGAAGTTGTCCGAAAAGGACATGGGTAGTTTTTTGCAGGGTGGTGCCGCCTGTGAGAAATGCGGCGGCACCGGGGAGAT
>JAUWBW010000089.1 GCA_030609665.1 Methanosarcinaceae archaeon
GCCAATATAGTTTCTACCTGTTGCGATTTTGAAATTATTATTCACACGATGATAAACCGCCCATCCACCGATTAAACAGATCGGTTCTTCGAGTTTGTCAACCACGGTTTTTAGATATCTATATGATATCCCGGTCTCATATGTTTCATACATTTTTCATCATCTTTTTGGTGAGTAATTCGGCAGCCTCTACACATACTCCACCCTCGTTCATCAGGTCAATTATCAATTGTGGTATAGAAACAAGTTTTAATCCATCCTTTTCAAAGGAATTATAAAAAACATGTTCATCTGAGAGCAGTAGTCGTACATTTCCTTTACCTACAAGTCCATTTTTTGAGAGTATATCGTGCCACTGACCCCAATCACTTTCTCTTATGTAAACATCGACCCTGCTTGGGAACAGGTAATTCTGAACGAGATTTTCTGCCTGGTATGTGGTCAATGCATAAGACAGGGATGTGTTTTTGAGAGTTTTCAAAGGGTCTTTAATCATATATTCCCGATGCTTACACTTGATACGATGCGACTGCCAATAGTTCAACAGACCAGAGTAATCTAAAACTTCGGTATCTTTCACCAGATTCATTTTGGTAAGTTTCAAGAAAAATTCCCGCACCCACGGGTATGAGCAGTCAGCCAATTTGGCAATCCTGTATTTGCTTATGTCTCCTGACGGATTATTTATGAGTATCCGGAGTATTCTATCTCTTATTTTTCCGCGCATATATATGATGGTAACATGATGTATTTATATGCTTTACCTATATAGGTATCTCTTATTATTTATATAGGTTACCTACATAATAATGGAAAATCATTTGGCGATAGGCTTTAACTAAAAGTGAATACCGCAAAAAGTCAATCCAAAAAGTTGTGAAAACACCCGACCGCATAATCTACGAAAGCAAACGTGACAGAACCGGAGGGATGGCATATCGGTCGGAGTGTATTGTTCACTGTGATTTGCGGTCGAATGTTTCGAATTGCTCGTAGTATTTTGCGCGTTCGACCAGATATTTGAAATATTCATCCATGTTATTTCACCTCGATTACTACATACGACAGCTGGGTATATTAGCGTGAGCCAAGCGGGGTGAAAGTAATATTTTGACGTTTCTTATTTCCCAATATTTCGTGCGATTTTTTTCATTTTCCTGATTTTTTCGATATCCTGATACCAAAATTGAAAATCTGTTTTTGCAATTGAAATTATGAGTATCCACATCAAAACAAGAACAAGTAAGATTAGGGGATAAACTGATAATTGTGTCAAATCGATATAATCAAACGCATCACCTACCAATAAAAAAAATGTGATTGACCACAATGAATATTCGGATATGGCAGGACGTATGTCTTTTTTTCCTTTGAATTTTCCAAATGTGTATATTTTTCCTTTCAATTCTTTTGTACCAAATGGGAATTTCCAGTTAATTCCTGCAACCGTACATGAATCTTCCATGAGATGGAAAAATTGACCTATCAACAAACCAACAAATACAGTGACAAATATAACTACAGCAGATTCTTTCAAAATTATGATTGCCAGAATAAATACTATAAGTGCAATCAGTAACGAACTTATCAATATTCCTATTGGTGCATGCATTATTCCCCTGTGTTCATTGCCCACCTCATATTCTAAATTCAATTTGTGCTTAAGATTAAATCTATCAAAAATCCAAACTACCGATTTTTGTAAAGGAATCATGATCTCATAAACAAATCTAAAATCATAGTACAATTTAGATTTACCACCACAATCGGCATCTGGTGTCAATGAACCAATTAAAACCGCAATCAGAATAGATATAGAATATAGTTGATAGTTACCATCACCATTGAACAACATTGGAACTAATAAAGGAAATACAGTCGCAAGTGTGATTGAAACATGTTGTTTTCCTAACATAGACTGTTATTTCAAAACAAATGTATAAAAATTTTTGCATATGAAAAAACAGCAAATAAATGACAAGATTACGTATTCAAGAACCGTTTTAATGCCACAAATAGGATTCTAACCCACGAACTCCTACCAAACTAAACCCCAATAATTCATCAAACATCACCATAACACAATTATGCATAACGCAATTATGCATAATCTATTTATGCATAATTGCGTTATACAAATACTTATGTTTATAAATAGAACCAGAGAACTGGCAATACTGAACCGACATAGCCAATCAATCAAATCCGGCGCAAGGATAAATATCGCGCTTTTTGGACTCAGACGGATTGGGAAAACTGAATTGCTGTTGCAATTTAGGAACACGGTTGTTGATGAAAATCTGCTGGTTTCCTACATAAATCTTCAGAAAATAATACCGGATACCGAAGGGTTCGTTAAAGCATACTCAAAGGAACTGATCTACGACATTGCACGACAAAATACAGACGGAGAGGTGGATTATCCTTATGAGATGGAAGACCTTCTAATTCTCGCATCAAAACTCGGGGATATGGAAATACGCCACGTGAGAAAACTCATGAGTACCCTCAAACAGCAGGAGTTTGCCGAAGATGAATTGCTTGGTCTTACATTTGACTTTGCGCAAAAACTTGCAGAAAAACACGAAAAGAAGATTATATTCATACTCGACGAATTTCAGGAACTGTTGCAGGTACACTCGCGTTTTCTCCAGATAATGCGCTCAATTACTGAAAAACAAAAGGACGTAAACTACTGGATATCCGGGTCTGTTTTTTCAGTATTCGATGAAATGCTTAACCATAAAAACCCATTTTTCGGGCAATTCATAAGAATTACACTGGAAAATTTTAATAAGGAAAGCACACACGAGCTCATCGATTCAACACTTAGCTTTAAGCTAACTGGGAATCACAAAGACAAAATTTACAAATTCACAAACGGACAGCCATATTACACAGTCGCAGTATGCAGGAAAATATCTGAACAATATGCACTTCATGGAAAAATCAACACAAAACAGGTGAATTACTGCATAATGAACGAAATATTTGCAGATATTGGCTCCATTAATGAGCATTTCGAATACATACTCGATGTGTCCCTTGCAAAATTCAAGAACAAAGACAAGTACAAATCCATACTCTTCCTGTTATCGCAAAATCCAACGAAACTAACCACAATTGCAAAACACATGAAAAAACCAACCGGAGAAACATCAAATTATCTCAAAGCCCTTCTGAAAACTGACCTCATATTCAGAAAAGAAAACACATACCACATACGTGACCCACTATTTGCATTCTGGATCAATAATAAATATCTTGGCTTGAGTATGAATATCCAGTCAGAAAATGTGGTCGAACACCTTCTGGCAAATCTGGAAGAAAAATATCAGAAAGTATCCACAGAACTTGGAATTGCAAAAGAATATGAATTGAAATACAGACTTGAAGAACTGTACAAAATTGAACTTGAAAAGTATCTCAAAGATAACATCGAATTCGATCTGGTGGGCACAAAAAATAGAATCACACATATTTTTGAGATCAAATGGCGAAACAAAAAAACCGATTACAAGAACATTGAAAATTGGATACAGAAAATTGATAGATCCGAGTTTAAAGCACAAAATAAACGGCTGGTATTCATATCTAAATCAGGATATACATCTGCTGCAATTGAATTTGCCAAACAGCACGACATAGAACTTCTTGATGGGAATCTCAAATCAATATAAATTACTTTGTCTACTTAAAATAGGTATTTCAGCCACATTATACCAATATAGAGTATCATCCATGAAAATTTATCTGAAAATACTCCACAACTATCCTTAGACGATTAAAAAAACCATCAAAAAAAATAATTGTGGTGCGGGAGGTGCGATTCGAACGCACGAACTCCTACGAGACTAGGCCCTCAACCTAGCGCCTTTGGCCTGGCTGGGCAACCCCCGCACGGGGAATATCGTATAAATTTAATTCTAAATTTAAAATCATAGGAGATCAATGATCCCCTACAATGAGATCAAAGCGAATTCAGTATTTCTCCCATACGGGAGGCTTTGTCCTTAATAGTGTTTCCTGCATTTAAGATTAACTCTTGGGACGTATAAGATCCATCAGATTCAGATGAAAATATAAATGAATTTTCATCTTCCTTAACTGAAACTGCACCTATCTCACAGACCCCTTCGCAGAGTTTGCAAAGTGAACACTTCAACAAGTCGTCTTTTGATACTTCTGCACCTGCAGACCCAATATGAATGATATCACGGGGGCACTCATCAACACAAGCACCGCAACTGTCACACTCATTGAACTCGATAATCGGCATATTCTTGTAGCCACAGGCGACGCCTGCCTGCCACTTAGCATGATCCTTACCGTAGCCCATATGAGCAATTGCCTCAATTACGACCTTCTGTCCTTCCTTAAGGTCGACAATTGGAATATTCGTATCAGCTGGCTGAACCTTTGGGTCAGAGGATACAAGATCGCCTGAATAGACCATCTTTGGCCCTTCCACACTCAATGTAAGGGATACCTGACACGCCGGACAGAAATCCCCCTCACATGAACACTCATCCTGAGGAATGAAATCCTCAATGTCTGAAGTCAGTGGAACCAAACCAAAACGTAATGCCAACTGCTCATCATACAAAACAGATGTGTTATCATAGATATTTACATCATCAATAGCAAGAGTAGGCACATCTGCAAGCATCGCTCTTCGAACTCCGTTTGCAAACGCTGATGTGGTGTTTGAAAGTATGAACTTTGCAGACCGATCAGATAACTCCAGTATGTCAACTTCCATTGTCATAGACCCAAATCCTTACGATTAAACCTTCCGTCCGCCCTTTGGACGAGTACCATCGTGCGGAACAGGTGTAACGTCTTCAATTCGACCAATTCTGATACCGGCTCTTGCAAACGCCCTGATAGCAGCCTGTGCACCGGGACCGGGACTACGCTGTTTGTTACCGCCAGGAGCACGTACCCGTATGTGTACGCCAACAATTCCCTTATCTCTCAAAAGATCAGCAAGTTGGGATGCGATCTGCATTGCAGTATATGGGGAACTTTCATCTCTCGCAGCCTTTACAACCATACCACCGGATGATTTTGCAATCGTCTCTGCACCTGTGATATCAGTAATTGTGATAAGAGTGTTGTTAAATGATGATTTGATGTGAGCAACACCCCATTTATCGTCTGCCATAACTTACTCCTCCTTACTTTCAGTATCTACCACAGATGATGCTATCTGTGCAGGTCTCTCCGGGTGAGATTCTTTTGAAAGCGGTGACACGCCATAATAATCAATTGCCATCTCATCCGTTTTAGTGATCAGAATACTTGGCACAGTTGCTTTGCGGCCATTTACTGAAATGTGACCGTGTACAATGAACTGTCTTGCCTGACGTGGTGTTCTCGCAAGACCCAATCTGTGGACTTGCGTCTGAAGCCTGCGCTCCAAAATTGCATCAGTCTGCAATGAAAGAATATCATCAATATTGGAATCTTCTTTGAGGAAACCATATCTTTTAAGTTTAGCAAGGATCTGGTCAGCCTCTGTTTTAGAGTGACCTGAAAGTTCTGCATCAGCAGATTCTGCCAAAAGTCTTCGGGCATCTGCACGATATCTTCGAAGCGTACTGTGTGATTTCCATAATTCCTTTTTGTTCCTAAGACCATACTTCTTAACCAGTTCAACCTCAGATGCCAATCTGGCAGCCTGCCAGGGGTGCTTTGGTGTATCATAGGCTTTCTTATTTTTACCAGGGTATCCCATATTTCATCACCTGTTGATTAACTCTTCTTCCTGCTTACACCAATAGTAGAACCACGTCTACCGGTTGATTTTGTTCTCTGGCCTCTTACCTTTAAGCCACGCTCGTGTCTGATTCCACGGTATGCCCTGACCTTCTTGAGGTTGTTAATATCCTCTCTGAACGTCATGATAATATCCTGACCCAAAAGGTGCTTACTGTCACCGGTCAGTGGATCATTTTGCCTGTTCAGCATCCATTCAGGAACGGTTTTTTCAAATGCATCGACTGCGGAATCAAGTTTTGAGATATCGTCATCTGAGAGATATCCAATTGTTCCTTTAGGATCAATGCCTGTACTATCAATAATGATACGTGCAGTACGCCTACCAACACCACGGATACCGGTCAGCGCATATTGCACCGGCTGGGCTCCCTGCAAGTCAGTATTCATAATACGAACTAAGTGTCTAATTTCTTCATCTGCCATTAAATGACCTCCTTAAGGATGCACTGCATCCCGTAGCCTCAAAACCACCGCATAAACGGGTGGCTCTGACACAGCCCATACAGGGCTTTGGCATGTTACAATGTTAATGCAACTTCGCTGTATATACGGTTGTTCGTATATAACATTAATCGTTGCAACTGTCGAAAAGTGCCATAGCGTCAAGATTGGCTTGTAACTTCGTAAATTCCGCTCTATTTTTTGACTAGAAAAGCTTAGCCTGCACCCCAGAATTGCTCCATGATCCAAATAAATGTTGTATATATACACTTTATATGTGACTGAACGCAAGACATTCATTCGCAAAATCAAGCAAGGTGATACAGGGAATACAGGGGGAGGTTTTAAGGCTGTGGAAAAGACATCTCTGTCTTCTGTGGCAGAATACAAAAAAATGGGAAATCTCATTCCCCAAGCGGCTGCACATTATCAGACGTATCAACAGTCATTTCAGATGAATCCACATCAAATATTATCATGCCTGTCTTAAGGTCTTTTGATTCTTCCGCTGTCAGTGTTTTGGAAATAGCCTTGTCTGATATAATTGCACTGTTGCCAAGAGGGTCTTCGATAATAACTGTGAGTTTCTGCTTACCCAACCTTGCATCGTTCATTTTTTTCAGTATATCCAGACTGAGCGCGTATTTTTCCTCGTCATCCTTGACCCATTTGGATGCTGTTACTACAACATTTTGTATCCTGTCCAATACGCCTTCGATGTTTGTCACATAGGAATCTGATATCGTACCCGGTTCAACATCAATGCCAAGTTCCGGGATTCGTATTGTTCCTGAAGTTGAGCGAACAACTCTTGCATCGAGGTCTTCGATCGTCTCGATCGTCATTTCATAACGCACAGGTTCTCTCTGCGTCAGGATCATTGTGTCCGCAAACCTGAAACTGCAATCACAAAGCGCACTGATATACATCACTTCGCCAAAAAAAGGAATGTTGTCACTCTTCCAGTGAATGATCAAGTTCTCATGACACAGAGGACAGGTTGTGACAGTTTCGAAGTTTTGCACCGGATTCTGCTTAGTGGTCAATATCTGGCACCGATTATTTTTGATCTGTCGATCCTGATGCCGGATGGGGTCACCAGTACCTGATCGTCCTTGATCCCTGCAATATCGCCACGAACATCTGCAACAACGTCTTTGAGGTCTTTTAATGCACGGTCAAGCAGAAGTTTGTCGGCTTTGATGTTCGATATATCGATCATCAGAATATTACCGTCATAAATCTCTTTTTTCAGACCGGGCAGTTCGTTAAGATTTGTAAGTTCAGCAACCCTGATGTATGTCTCAGCAGGTTCTTCATCCATTATTTCTTCGTATTTACCAAGATCAAGTTCCGTATATTCATCAACGCTATTTGTAGGTCC
>JAUWBW010000126.1 GCA_030609665.1 Methanosarcinaceae archaeon
GATCTCCATTCCAAAACGGATCAGGGACATTGAGGGGTTTAAGGAAGGTACAAAGATTGCTATCCTTGCATATGATGATAGGATAGAACTGCGGTCTATGAAACAGGTAGACGAAAGTATGCAGACTGCGTTTGCAAGTGAAAAAGTCCTTGCAAAAGACTGGAATAGCAAAGAGGAAGATGAAGCATGGAAAGACTTGTAAAAGGCGATGTCGTCGTCATTCCTTTCCCCTTCTCTGACCTGAGTGCTTTAAAAAGAAGACCTGCGTTAGTTGTTGCGAACTTAGGTGGTAACGATGTTATCCTTTGTCAGATTACGAGTGTTGCGAAAAATGACCGATTTTCCATACCCCTTAACAGAAGCGATTTTAGTGTAGGGAAATTGAAGGTGGAAAGCAGGATTCGACCAAATCGACTATTCACAGCCGATAGATCAATAGTAGAATACAAAGCAGGAAAGTTGACGAATGAAAAGGTCAAAGTGATCGAACAGACACTTGTGGACATATTTACCAAATAGTGGATTCGTACACATGCGGCGGATGCCTTAAAGCTCAAAACCGAGGTCGGAGAGATTTTATCCATTCCGGCGTGGTTGTTTTTGAGTGTGTTTGAAAGATCGGATTGGGGGGTAGTTGTTGGGGTGGATTTGTGGCGCGTGGTGGGTTTAATTCTGGCATACAAATGCGAATTTTTCAATGACCTGCATGGTGTTGTTGATAACCGGATGCCTGGTTTTTGTGGTGAAGGTCGGATTATGCCTCGAATTTCTACGCCAACATTTCGATTTTCACCCCAAAGAGTTATCACCCCTAGGGGTGATAACTCATAAGGGTGATAAACTTTAATAGTGATAAAGTACTTGTGTTGCATATGACTCTTCCAAATATTTATTCACAATCAAGATTGAAATTATTTACAGACCGAAAAAACAGTATCAAACAAATTGATATGTGTTTCAAGGGGAGTGGAAAACACTTATCTTTCAAAGGGCTTCGCAAGATTGGGAAATCAGAACTTGCAAAGTATTATATTGCAACACACCCAGAGCAGCGACTTGCTTATGTTGATCTTGAGAATCTGAGTATGACTGTGGAATTGTTTCCACTGGAATATGTTGGAACGATCTGTTTTTGGTACTTTAACAAAGGCATAGGCTTTGTTGAAGAGTTCCATGATCCATTTACTGTAATGAAGAAGATCAATGACCCATTGGTGACTTCTACCATGACCAGCATACTTCAGGAACTTGAAAAGAAAGATCCAAATCATAAACTGATGATGGAATACGCATTAAACTTTCCCGAACAGCTCTCATCGAGAGACGGTACTAATTTTGGTCTTTTTATTGACGAATTTCAGTTGTTTTTAGAATTATCAGGTAAGTTTGATATTATACGATTATTACGTTCGATCATACAGAACCAACAAACAACCAGATATGTGGCATTGGGGTCCTGGATGACTAAACTAGATGAGCTGTTTGCAGATGCAGCATCCCCATTATTTTTGCATTTCACACTTGAATCCCTACCAAATTTTAGTCGGGATGATAGTTTCGAATTTCTAATTAAGTATTTCAATCAATTTGAGATCACCCTCACTAAAGAATTGCTTGAAGAGATGTATAAACTGTGTAAGGGGCATCCAATGTACCTTAGATCACTTGCTGATAGGCTGTTATTGCTAAACAGTACAGGTATTGCTATTGACGATAAAGGAGTCAAAATGGCATTTCTGACAGAGATTGCTTCGATGAATGGAATGATCAACAGGCACTGTAACTACATTTTGAATATTTCACTTGTAAAATCAAGGGCACATGCAACACTTAAGACGATTATCCATATCCTTGCAAAAGAGGATGAAGGCGGATTGACACTTTCCCAAATATCAGAAAAGATAAAACGAAAACCAAGCATTGTGCTAAAACATCTAAATCGTTTGCTTGCAACTGATCTTTTGATCAGGATCGATGACAATTATTGTTTTGCAGACCCTGTCATGAAACAATACGTGGAAATTGAGGAACTTGGTTTGGATTTATCGCTGTCGAATACTTCGATCGGGCAGATAAGGCAGGATATGTTTGAGGAACTTAAAGAAAAATATCTTAAAACATCTACTGAACTGGGTACTTCAAAGGAAAGCGAAGTACGTGAGATCATATCTAATTTCAATGGTCAGGTGTTGGGAGGGCACTTGTTTGGCAAGGATGGTACGATCCTGTTGCCAAAGGTGAATGAGGTTGTAAATTTCGTTGAAATTGATAGTAATGGTGATGTTTTTGAAACGAATTTTGTAGTTGAGGTTGATGCTTTTGCAAAGGGCAGTGAAAATTGGCTGGTAGAAGTAAAATGGAAGAACGAACCATGCTCCCCATCCGACATCGATCTGTTAACCAAGAAAAAACAGTTCATTGAAAAATCTCAGAATTTGAACATTGATGCACTATGGCTGATATCCAAAAACGGATTTACAGAAAAGACAATCGATGTTGCAGAGGAAAATGAGGTATTGCTTACAGATGGTGATGAACTACGCAGTGTGAAAAAGGCACTATTGAAGCGTAAAAGGAAATAGGTTCAACATTTTTTCATACAACATTGTAAAAACTACGTTAACTACAACTAACATAAAAATCGGTTTTATGTTAATCACAACTGCCATAAATCAAAAAACAGCAAAGGAACGCGAATTTTTCAATGCGTGGTGTGGAGTTGTTGGTGATTGGATGCCGGGTTTTTGTTAAAAGTTTGATTATGCCCCGACTTTCCACACAGATTTCTTGCTCCCTCCTCATTACAACATTTATCCATCAACACGTTTATGTAGTTTTCTTACTTTTCTTACATGTAAGAACATCAGGAGGTAATCAATGCCATTACTTGAAATGAAAAGTGGAACAATGACAAGCAAAGGACAGATCTCCATTCCAAAACGCATCAGGGATATTGAGGGGTTTAAAGAAGGAGAAAAGGTTGCTATTCTTGCGTATGATGACAGGATAGAACTGCGGTCTATGAAACAGGTAGACGAAAGTATGCAGACTGCGTTTGCAAGTGAGAAAGTCCTTGCAAAAGACTGGAATACTAAAGAGGAAGATGAAGCATGGAAAGACCTGTGAAAGGCGATGTCGTTGTCATTCCTTTCCCCTTCTCTGACCTAAGTGCTTCCAAAAGAAGACCGGCGTTAGTTGTTGCGGACTTAGTTTGAGAGATCGGGGTGGGAATAATTCACAATTCCTCTTGTAATCTATGCCATTTATCACTCACTAATTATTTTTGATGAATACGGTTAGATTATTTCGATCAGAAATCTATGCATAAACATTGGAAATCCCATCAATTTTCATCATATTTTCTTTTAACTTGACGATTACTGGATTTTACTTGACGATTACTTGACGATTAGATCAGCTCTTTTAAGCGGTATCGAGTGGAACGTCCAGCTCCCAGTTTTTCAGCTAATCCCATTTCAACCAATTTCCCGAAATCTACTGCTGTAACAGCGCGGGTGACTCCGAATTCGACATTACATTGCCGGCTGGTAAGTTCTTTTCCTTCGACAAGCCATTGCATCATCATCCGTTGCCTTTCGTTTAATTGAGATTCCACCGCTGGCGTAATCCGCATCAATTGCTCTGGCACACGAAGACGCTCCATGTTTTCACCTGGTCCAGGGAAAATTACCTGAAAATATCCAGTATCCGTGCCGATAAGAGGCAGGTCAAGTCCGTGGTTTAACATCTGTTCGCGCATACGCCGAAATCCGCTGCCACGCTCTTCTATGCGATGAAAATAAGAGAGACACTGGGCTAGAACAGGATTACGTGAACATGGCCTGTACGTTCCCTTGCGCAGGTTGACAAGTGTGATAGGTAAAGGCGGAAAACCAGGGCTGGAAACTATCACCTTATCAGAGAAGACCTCAAGCATGATCTTGCGTCCGGCGTCTTCGTATTGGCGGTGGGCTACAGCATTGACAAGAGCCTCCCTCATAGCCTCAACAGGATATTCATCAAGCCGCACACGGTTAAGCCCCACAACTTTCATGGGGTGCCTGGTATTTCTATTTATAAAAGCAATAGCACGCTCAATAACCGCCGGCATAGGTCCTCGAATATCCTCATGATCCTGTGGCTCCCCGTCAGGTTCAGAGCTGCGATAAGCATCCGCAAGCACACGACACTGGGGGAACACTGCAGACGGATCTTTAGCCAGCAATACCACACCAGCCGTGGTTGCGTAGTATTCCCTTGATTCAGATTCATGCCAAACAAGTCCACGCAACATCACGCCAGCTAATACATCTTCAGAAGACAACTCATCGATATTCCTGCCTTCTGCCACACTTACAAGCCTGCGAGCCATATCATGGTTCAGATCCTCCCAGCGTATTTGCATCAAAGGTTGAGATTCGAACTTAGATGTAGCCTCGATAGTCTGGTCTGCTATCAGGTTCTCATCACTTGTAGGAACAATGCCGAAACGATCCTGAAGTAACTTTACTAATGCTGCCCTTACTTCCTTCTGAAGTCCTATAACATTGCCAAAACGTTTATACTTAAAACCATCAGCTTCCAGTTCCTTGAGTAAAATATCTGTATCGCACTCCCTTTTTACAGTACGTTCGCCCTTTATAAAAGCCAGAATAGGCAAATCCATTTGCTTTGCGTATCTGTATTCAGTGTGAGTTATAGATAATTCACCTGCCGGAGTCCCATACTGCACACCCACGATTAACAGATACACCTGGCAATTGTCAAGTGACCTCAGGCATCCCTCTAAAACCTTATCAGCAGATGCTGGTTCATATTCATAAAGTACAGGAGTGCAATGTGCCGATAGGAACGGATCGGTGTTCACAAGATTCTGGATGATGAGTCGCTCATCTTCAAGTTCTTTCTGCACTGAACTGACAAATACTTTGAACAATGGGGTCATTGTGGCACCTCTACTCTAGGATAATCCTCGATCCAGATCAACAATCGCCCTCCTGCAGTGTTGGCAAAAACCACAAGTGTTTTTAGCATATTTTTGGGTGAAGAAAGATCCCGCTTAAATTCCAGCGTCTTGCCTTCAGGCATGCCGATCAATTGAGTTATTAATTTTGCCATTTTGTCTTCCTCCTTCCCTTGTCGAATTTCTTGACGGTTCTATCGTCCTCAGCACCCATTTTTATTTTTGCGATGGTTTGAATTTCTTCGATTATTTTATAACATTGTGTCAAACATAATTGCTTTTTTGTTATATATATCAAAGCCAAGCAAGGTGAAAGTGTTTATTTGGTAACCAAAAGCGAATTTTTCAATGCTTAAATGGAGTTGTTGGCAAGAGGATGCCGGTTTTTTGTTGAAAGTCGGATTATGCTCCGACTTTCCACACAGATTTTTTGCTCCCCCCTCATTACAACATTTCTCTATCAACACGTTTATGTAGTTTTCTTACTTTTCTTACATGTAAGATAGAATATCAAGAGATAATCAATGTCATTACTTGAAATGAAGAGCGGAACAATAACAAGAAAAGGACAGATCTCCATTCCAAAACGGATCAGGGACATTGAGGGGTTTAAGGAAGGTACAAAGATTGCTATCCTTGCATATGATGATAGGATAGAACTGCGGTCTATGAAACAGGTAGACGAAAGTATGCAGACTGCGT
>JAUWBW010000060.1 GCA_030609665.1 Methanosarcinaceae archaeon
AGATGCTTTTCCTGAATTCACAGGTCCATGGAATACAAGATGCGGAAGGTTGTTTGACTGGACAAGTTGGCGGATGGTAGTGACTGACTGTTCATTTCCTATCACATCATCAAGGGTATGTGGACGGTATTTTACAGTCCATAAGTCTTTTTTCGTCTTCATCTTATTGCACCTTCCATACATCTTAGTACCTTGTCTGCCATTGCAAATTTAAAATTTAAAGTTTAAATTTAACGGTGTCGATCATTCCGAATCCTGCAGTACTTTTTTTATCACTATACCATACACAGGTCTTGCAATGAGGACACCTATCATCACACCGACAATTGTTATGATCGCGAACCATTTTAGAGCTCCGAATCCCATCACAACAAGAGGTGACATTGCAATCGTGGTCGTTGTCGCAGCAGCAAAGATAATTCCGAACGCTTTTGTTATCCTTTCAAGATATACTTTTGTGGACGGTAGTTTTCCTTCATAGAGCACCTCATCCGTGATGATCACAAGATGATCAATACCGGTCCCGATGACTGCTATGATACCTGCGATGCTTGGAAGATCAAGTTGCCAGCCTACGGCACCCGCAAATCCGAGGATCATGAAAACCTCACTGATGGAAGTGGCTATCATTGGTATCAATATCTCTTTTTGATGATACCTGCGGAACACCACAAAAGCAACTGCAAGCAGCGAGAGAAGTCCTGCTATTACTGATTGGGTCTTAAATTGCTTACCCAGCGCTGCATCAACGTGCCCGGAACCTATAAGTTCCACATTGACAGGCAGCGCACCTGCACGAAGATGGATCTGCAATTGTTCAGCCTGAACCTTGCTTTCCTCATCTCCGCCTGTCGAGGATTCCCATGCATATATGGGGAATTCTTTTATTCGTGCAGCCGCAGATGAGCTAAGGGGAGCACTGTAAACCTCATTATCGTCAAGATACATGTTCAGCCAATGTGCTTCCGGATTGTCGGATGCACCTGTTTCTATCGCGATCCTCTGAAGTGCCAGTGCGCCCGTTTCAGTCAGCCTGAATGGTGTGTGCCACTGACCATCATGGAATCCCGGAACTCCCACACTTTCTATATCATCGCCATATAGAACATGTACAGTGTCATTACCCACAGTCTGGAGGCGTATCTCGAATTTGCCAGGTTTTTCCGCGATATCCTTTGCAGTCGCAAGATCGATACCCGCAAAATCAATGAGAATATAGTCCTCACCGACCGTCCGTACCGGTATGTCCTTCAGTCCAAGCGAATTCAGTTTGTCGCTCAGGATATTTTTTGTCATATCCCGTGTCTCTATTGTCACGCCTTCACGGTATTTCAAAGTCCCATCTGTGTTCTTTACAATTGAACCGCCGACACTTGCCATAAGGTCCTGTAGTTCCTGCTCGGATACTGCGGTCCTGATCTCGTATTGAATGCCGTCTGTATAAGCGATAGGTACTACCTCAGTGTTCAGTGAATTCGACAAAAATGCAACTATAAGCGACTCTTTGGAGGAATACAATGTGACTTCTGTCCGGTCATCCTTGCGCTTGATCGTTGCCTGGCCAAGCCCGAGCAGGTCGATCTGTGATTGAGTAAAGTAATCGTCTGTTATGAACGTGATATAGGTCTGTCCATTGCTAACTCCATCCGACGGAATGTTGACATCCGTGACTTCTATCGATGTCCCGATCGTGGATTCCACCATTTGTTTCACGATCGCCCCGGGGTCTGCATCGACCTGTGCAACAGCACCCTGAAGTTTGATCTGGAGCCATGAGCCTCCCTCAAGGTCGAGACCGTAGTTGAGGTTTGTAGTGAAACCTTCATCTGGAACATACCAGGGATGGATTGCGACCAGTGATGCGATAAGTGCGATTATGAATATTCGAACACGTATGTCTTTGAAAATGCTTTGATTTTCTTTATTCTTTTCATCGTCACCTCTCATGCCCGTCGCCTCCCTGGGGACAATCCCTCAACATGCCAGCGAAGGATTGCCGTGTTTAGCAACCATGTATTCATGATATCCGCTGCAAGACCAAAGATCAGGACAATGGAGATGTCTGAGAGCAGGGATATCTGGGGAAGTGATGAAAAAATGAGATACGAATAAGTGGATACAAGATACATCACAACAAGTGCTGCGAGTGTGGTCGTTGTCATTGTGATACCTGTGTGCATTGCCCGTGATATCTTTTCCTCGACCGTGCCGCGTCGTTTGAGTACGCGTGTCGTGAGCAGGATGTCACTGTCAACTGAATAACCGATAAGCATCAGGAGTGCGGCAACCGTTCCAAGCGAGAGTTCGATCTCTGCAAGATTCATGAATGCGGCTGCAATCGTTATGTCAGATAGTGCAGAAAGTACGACTGCAATGGATGGCACAGCAGTCCGAAATATCAGGAACACAACTGCTGCCATTCCCAAAAACGATATTACTATGGCTTTTACTGCCTGTAGCTGGAGCGCACTACCGTATACTGCACCGATCTGTTTTATCTCTACATCGGAATAAGCGGATGTAATGTCATCTTCAAGTGCTCGCTGCACTTTATTGTCCATTGGACCAAACTGCATGACTACTCTCTCGCCTGCCGACCTGGCATCGACAATTGGATATTCGGAATATTTGGTTTCAATGGAAAGCGCGGATTCACTTGTTGTGACCGCGATCATGGTACCGCCTTCGAATTCCATTCCAAGTTTGACCGGCGCGCCTGTGCTTGCAAACATCAGTGCCAGTGTCAATATCGATAACATAAAAACCACAATTGGAATTGTTACCAATTGACGGTTGTTGTGTTCTTTTACAAATGAATCCAATGATTCCGTTAGACTGAATGACATATTTTCTATGCTCCAAATTGAACTTGTGGGTCATATTATCTGACCCTTTGTGAATTAAATGAAATGACCTCTATGTACCGTTATGCACATACAATACACATATATATACCACTTACTGTTTATTGGATTTAATGACAGACCGACAGTTAGATAGACCATCTATAGACGATTATTTTCTAGAGATTGCATCCGTTGTTGCAAAACGTGCCACATGCCTGCGAAATACAGTAGGGGCTGTGCTTGTTAGGGACAAGCGTATACTGTCCACAGGATATAACGGTGCGCCCCGAAATCTTGAACATTGTCTTGATATCGGCTGCATACGTGAACAGGAAAACATCGCATCCGGCACCCATCATGAGAAATGCAGAGCCGTGCATGCGGAACAGAACGCGATCATACAGGCTGCACTTCACGGAGTGGGCACGGAAGGCGCAACACTTTACTGCACACACCAACCCTGCATCCTGTGCACAAAGATGATAATAAACGCACATATCGAGAGAGTGGTATATACTACATCATACCCCGATGAAGATTCCATCAAATTCTTCAAAGAGGCGGGTGTGGAAGTTGTCAATATTCCCAAAAAGGTGCAACCACAGAAGACACAAGTATAGGCATAACCGGCACAACTGGCACCACGTATTGCATACATATTTTTGAAGCCGAGCCATCAACCCGCCGCAGGCGGCATATTCCAACCATCATCAATAATTTACAAATTTTTATCGTTGATGAGTTTTCATTTTTTTAAATCTTTTGCACTACTTGAAAATGTTATTTGAATGTGATTGCTATCAAATATTAGGTCCTTAACTATATTTTTGAATCTTAGTGGTCATGGAACGTGCCGCCTACGGCGGTTTTGACGTTTTTTTGATTCAACTCGAACAATCACAAACTACGCAATCCTTTTCTGATTACATCCATGTCATCAGGACGATACGTTTCCTTTATCGTAACATCAGAATCCACATACATCTCAAGCCCTCTTATTACCACAATCGGATTGCCGCCGTCTCCTTCTCCCATCAGCAGATTTGCAGTGCCTGCTATCTCATCGGCAACTCCTTCTTCGGTTACCTCAAGCACCTTGCCAAAGAGGTCCTTTTCCCCGCACCAGTTCTTTATCGGTGCGATATTGGACAGACCAACAGCCACGCCAGTCTGCCCAATTTTAAAGGAGCGTCCGTTGGTATCCGTGATTATCACGCTGACACGTTTTGAAGTGAGTTTGCGTATCCCGTATGCGATTATTTTTGCGCTTGCATCAGGGTCTGTGGGTAACTCCAGAAGTACACCGTCTTCAACATTCGAATCATCGATCCCTGCTTTTATGCATACGTGCCCGTTGAGTGTCTCGACAAGCAGTATTGGCGACTCGACCAGACATTCCCGACTTCTGTCAAGAACAGCCTGAATAAAACGCGGGTCTTCACCATTCTTGCGCGCGATATCCAATGCGCGCTGCGAGGGAATTATATCATCAAGCGTGAAAGTCCGACCTTCGGATTTGGACACGATCGTTGATGCGATCACAACGATGTCGTTATCCTGTATTTCCGTGTTTTCGCAGATCATTGCTGCAAGGTCGTCCCCTTTTTTGATAAGCGGGATATTGTCAACGGTGAATGCTTCAAGTCTCAATGTCTGTGCCTGTGCCAATAGTATTCCTCGATGCGTGAAATGGCGTTTAGGATAAATAAGATTATCTATATACTACATTTCGCGGCGATGATGATAGTTACCCCGACTGAGCAAAAGATGACGATAGCATTTTTCCTGATGCCGCACTAATTACCCATTAATGCACAGTATGCCAAAATTTACAAAAAATTACGAGAAAAATCTCCCTCCGGTCGATTTAACTCGAACTATATAATTCTATAAAATATATACTACAAAAAAAGAATTGAACGAAAGATAGATGACTCTATCCTTCGACCCACGGACGATCTTCTTCGACCGCCATTTTCATTGGTTTCTTGCAGCAATGAAGTGTGCCAGTGCCCTCATTTTCAACAAAAACTTCGGTACCGCACATCCCACATACATACGTTTTTCCAAGTTCGTTCATTTGATTACTCGATCATTATCTTATGACCTTCTTCAATAGGCGATTTGGGAAGCGTGAGCGTCAGGACACCATCCTCAAGTTTTGCCTTTGCGCCTTCTTCCGTGACGAACGAAGGAAGTGTAATGGCACGATGGAAACTTTTATACATGCGCTCATGCCGCACATAACCTTCCTCTTCGACATCGGATTCCTTGCCACATTTTGCGTTTATCTCAAGGATATCATCCCTGACGCTGATATCGACATCCTTCTTGTCAACGCCCGGCACGTCAGTTGTGACAATTATCTTATCATCTTCTTCCTTTACGTCCATAAGAGGCGCCATTGTCTTTTCACCTAACCACTCCTCTCTGGGTGCGAAATGTTCAAACAACTGGTTCAAGCGCTCCTGTGTTCGACTGATCTCTTCAAGTGGGTCCCATCGCGAAACAGCAGATGGACTCCTGCGTGTTAATCCAAATCTCATTTACAACCACTCCTGATTATTTAACATGGATATATTTGTGGAGGATGTATATATGAGTAATGAGAGAGTTTGCCCCCATCAATTCAAGTCAATAAGCATTTGCACAAGATCCGGCGCATACACAGTACCAAACGATCCCTGTTTTGCAGATTCCTCATCAAATGCCAATCTCGACATCCTTCTTGTCAACACCGGGCACATCAGTTGTAATGGTGGTATCGTCATTTGTTCTGACATACGAATGGCTTGGCAGATTTAAGTACAGCCCTGCAAATTCGTTGATCATATTATCAGCAATGGTCATGATAGGAGCACTGGCTGCCATGATCTTATCAGTTGATATAAGACTTCGGAAGATCGACAAAATGATCGATACAAAGGAACGCTCGCTGCGGATCAACATCCAGAGCGTTGAGGATAATACAGCCAAAAGAATGAACATGGTCATCAACAGGCTGGATGACGCAATGGAACAGGTCAACCGCAGGCAGTATCGGTAAAAGCATCTTTTACCATCCTTTCATTTTTTTTTCATAATAAGCCTTGCATCCGCGATATCTGCAGCTCTTCGTATATCGATCTTGCTGTTTCGGTATAGAAGTATAGTATTGCCACCCAGATCAAACCTTGCAACACCTAACCTTTCGGAACACTTGAGTTCCGAGATATTTGCTTCCTGAATGTTCTTTTGCAATATGCTGCAAAGCACATCCATCAAAAAACCATTTGGATACTGCGATTCTGCAATGTATTTTCCTGGTTCATCAACACATGGTCGCGCAAGCTGTATAGTATGATTTGGTGAACTATCGGATCTGGCAGTGCCGCAATGGTTGGCATTCAGAGTGTAACTGATATGTGTGTTTATAAAAAAAGATGTCTATACAGTTGTACGGTCATCTGCACTGCGACCTTGCATCAATTGTTAATTAAAGTTCAATTTTCAACATTCAATCTTCAAAGGCTTCCTTGAAACTATCCATCAGCTCTTGTGGATATAACTCTTTGGAACCATGAAAACATGCCAGTGTTGAAATGTAGATGCATCTGCTAATCGATTTTGTCTCTGATTTAATCGTAATACATAAGTATCATAATAAAATGTATACACTTGCTTAAGATGTCGTTGATAAAATTAATAATGTGATCGAATATCCATTATTTAAGTGGTGTATCATTTTTTTATATATATTATGACATAAAGGAAATCATATGGTGAAATCTAGAGATAAAAGGAATATCTCTTTTTCCATAACTGGAGAAGAGAGAATACCTGCAAACGAAATGGTAGGAGCCATACAACACATTCAAACTATCATATACCACATCGGGGATTACCTTAATGGAACTCCTAATCGCCCAAATGGAATTTTTCCGCAAGTGGTTAAAGATCAATGTACATTATTCATAACAAATCTTGAGATTGGAAGTGTTGTTGCAGAAATGCAAATCGGGGATGCGCAAACAGGCTTACCCGGTCTGAATGGGACTTATGGTGAGAGAGCCATATCCCTTGCCAATGACTTGATAGAATTGATCTCCCACGATAATACATCATTAGAAAGTCTGCATAAAAAAATCGAAAATCCTCATCGGGTCAATAAAATTTTGAAGGAATTTGATGCAATGTGGCCAAGTGCACAATCAAAACGTGCGCTGAATTTTGGTTTTGGAGGAAATCCTCAAAAACGATTGAATCCTGACCGAAAAAGTGTGATACAATCTCTTTTACATGCTCCACTTGAAGAATATGAAAAAGAAGTTTTTGGACGAGTTATTGAAATAAGAGTTGATGAAAAAAGAAGGATTCTGATTGATACACCAGAAGGACCAATCGAGTGTCATTATACTTCGGATATTGAAGATGCAGTTAGAGAAGTAATTGGAGAACTTGTCACGATACGCGGAATGATGATGCCTCTAAAATCGAGATTCATATTAAGTATCGATAATGAAGTTTCCATAGATAACGTGTCACAATATCATCTCAAGGCCATGAAAAAAGATGGTGTTGACAGAGAATTGATAGAAGAAGTTCTTATTGACGTTGATTTTGAAGATGATTATTACATAGCATCAAATGATGATCTTGGACTTCTATCGGCTAAACCAAAGATGAAGCAGGTAATTGAGGAGATTCAGGAAGAACTTGCTGTTTTATGGCAGGAATATGTAGCAGTTGAGGAATCTGAATTAACATCTAGTGGGATAGATCTTAGGAATAAACTGATTTCGATTGCAGGCACACAAAATGGCTAAGCACAAGACGAAAGAAATCGAGGCCTCGTTATCGAAAAAAGGATTTCAGGTAATTAATACCCACCATAAACGATACATATATTATGTGAATGGGAAAAAAACCGGCATCACGACATTCATAAGTCATGGGAAAAAAGAATATGGTGACATATTGTTAAGCAAAATGAGAAACCAACTCAAGTTATCCCGTGAGCAATTCGATGAGATGGTAACGTGCCATCTTACAAAAGAAAAATTGCATGAAATTTATTCTGATAGCGGTTTAATTTGAATTTTACTTATCTTACTTCAAACCCCGATACCTTCGAACAACATATCGATCTTTTCAGATATACTATTGGAAAAGGATATCTCGCCATCAGATTTCAACCAAACGATCAGGGAATACAAATGTATCCCGGTTATAATATCGGCTACCATCTTTACATCGATACTGCTTTTTACATCCTTATTCCCCACGCCCTCTTCAAGTAAGGCGTACACAAGCTTGTTAAGGCGATAGAGACTGTTTTTACATTCATCCGGTCCCAAACAGGAATGCTGCATGCACTTTGTGTGTTCAAGGATAAGCAATTTTGTGAGTTCTTTATCATTTTCGCAACTATCAGCCAGACAGATCAGTATGTTCTTTATCTTTTCCTTTGTAGGAATGTTTTTCATTGTTTCATTTTCAATAAGATCGTAGACCAACTCCTCTTTTTTCTCTCCGAAATATAATAGGAGCGCCTCTTTGGTCGGGAAATAATTGAAAAATGTACCTTTGGCAATCCCTGCTTTCTTTGTAATCTCATCAACAGTTGTATTTTCGAACCCCTTATCCTTAAACAACCTTCCAGATACCTCGAAGATCTTGTTTTTGGTCTCAATTTTCTTTTTTTCACGCAGGGACATGAAATCATCTTCTTAACATAGCAACTATTAATAACTATTAGTGACCAGGGGTCAACTATGACTATAGTCATAGTTTGGTTGCATTCATATTTAATGGTATTGGTGCTGGCATTGATACCGCTATTGTACTATGCACCTCCGACATCCTTAAAATAACGTGGCACATTTATGACTCTAGTCACATTTGACCACAGTCATTATCAGACAAGCTTAAATAAAATCACCCATCTATCCATGTAGGGGAAATTTGCAAACCGTTTTTGCAATATCAACATCAGGAGACATAAATATTAAAAATATCTTCGAGAAATTAGGGATTTTCATAGAGCACAACACGTTGCCCATCATCCTGATAGCAATCCTGCTCATCGTAGTCGCAGGGCAAGGAGCACAGCAGATAACGATGGAATCAGGAACTGAGACGTTTGTCGAGAAAACTTCAAAATTGTATCAGGATTTTGACCACCTATATCTCAGGATATTTTTCACTCAATCAATTGTCGTACTAATCGAAGGTGAAGATGTCAAAAGTGCAGAGGTTCTGCAGGCAGTTGACAGACTGGAACAACAATCAAAGAACACACGAAACGTTGTTGATACTTCAAGTGCAGTATCCGCTATAAAAAATTTTAACTACCAGATGACAGGCAGATATGAAATGCCTGGCAGCAGAGAAGAGATCGAGACAATCGTATCAAGCCACTTGTCTGATTTTGAAATGATCCTGCCAGATGATACACACACACTTGTCTATATAGAGATGGCAGGCGATGCAAGCGATACGGTATTAAAGGAAACCCTGCGTGAAACAGAAATTGCAGCCTCGATCTCAGATTTTCCTCCGGATTATAATGTCATTGTCACAGGCGATCCTGCATTCATGATCGCAATGGA